>CAZRDA010000321.1:0-2507 GCA_964598715.1 uncultured bacterium
CGCCCTCGACGCCGTCGTCGCGCAGGCACTCGCGCAGGACACCCTGCCCCACCATCCCTGTAGCCCCGAAGAGGATCACCTTCATGACAGCTCCATGACGCCGCTTGTGCCATTCTTGAGCGAAAGTGGGAAGCCACGATCACCAACGCCCCTTCTTCTGCGGCGTGACTCTCACTGAGTGGTGATGACGGCGCGGAACCGAACCTTGCCTTCGGCAACGCGCTCGTAGGCTTGGGTGATCTCGTCGAGCCGGTAGGTCTCCACCATGACCCGGACCTTCCCCGCCGCGGCGAGTTCGAGGGCTTCGTGAAGGTACTCGGGGCCGTTCTGCTGGCTCCCGATCACGCGGATGCGCTTCATGATCAGGTCCGCAGGCGAGAGCAGGAGCGGCTTCGCCTCGAACCCCATCAGCACGAACCGGCCGTCGGGGCGCAGGCCCTGGATGCTGTCGGCCATGGCGTCCATCGAGTTGCTCGTGCCCAGGATCACATCGGCCCCGCCGGCAGCGGCCAGGCCCTTGCCGTCGCGGACGATTTCATCGGCCCCCATCTGCCGGACGAACTTATCCTTGTCGGGAGAGCGAGAGAGGGCGATGGTCGTGAAGCCTGCGGCCTTCGCGTACTGGACCGCCAGATGCCCGAGGCCGCCCACGCCGACTACGGCCACGCGCTCACCGGGTTGGGGCTCAGCCCAGCGGAGGCCCGACCACACCGTGTAGCCCGCGCAGAAGATCGGCGCCGCCTGCTCCCAGGCGAGGCCGCCGGGCAGGAGCATCGTGGCGTCGGCATAGGCCAGCATGTACTCGGCGTGGCCGCCGGCCATGTGGGCCCCGGTGGCGACCTGTTCGGCGCAGAACATCGGCCGCCCGCGTAGACACCACTCGCAGCGGCCGCATGATGCCTGGATCCAGGGAACGCCGACCCGGTCGCCCACCTTGCGAGTGCGCACGCCGGGGCCCACGGCCACGATCTCGCCGGCCGGCTCGTGGCCCAGGATGCGCGGAAAGTCCCCTGGGAGCTCGCCCCGGGTTTGGTGTACGTCCGTGTAGCAGATCCCGCTTGCCCGGATCCGAATCAGCACCTGGTTCGGTCCCGGTTCTGGCCTCGCGACCTCCTGCACGCTCCACCGGCTGTTCACTGCTGGCACGACGGCGGCCTTCATAGCGTCACCTCCTCGTTTGCGTGTCTCAGACAACGCTCCGGCTCAGCACGAACGCGGCAGCGAGCATGCGAAGCCAGGAGCCCGACGTCATCGCACCCTTCCTCCTCTCCCCGGAATGCTGTGGCCGTCCCTGCCTGGTTACTTAGATGCTTAGAGAAGGGAATCGGTGGGGGGGGGTTAAGGGTTCGCTTCCTTCTTTCCGGCTCGCTGCTGCTGGCCTTGGTAGGCTGCGCCGACCTCCAGTATACCTCCTCCTACCCCGCGCCGCCCGAGACGACGCGGCACGCGTTAGCGTATGTGTTTGGGGGCACGGGGACGTTCGGCAACGCCTCGGGCCCCCTCGCGGTGCCGACCGAGCCGGTCGGCTGGGCGGACCCGGCCCCGCCGGCGGAGGCGGACAACCGCCCGGTCGCGTGGTACGGCCCCATCGTGATGAACACGCAGGAGCAGCTCCGGCAGGCGTTCGAGGAGCTCCAGCGGGGGACGTTCCTGAAGCCGAAGGCGCGGGGGTAGGCGCCCAGGGCGTCGGCGGCGCGTCGCTCCTCGCGGGTCATCCGACACCTGCCCCGGACTTGTTGCTGACGGGGCCGCGCGAATTTGGTACATCCGCCGCGGCGGCTGCGCCGCAGCGCCCCCGCAGCAGAAGCGCACGTCGGTAGCGGCACTCAAGACCCTATACCCGTTGGCCCGCCCGTTCTCCCTGCCCGGCTCGAGGCCCGGAACGCCTTCAGCTTCGCGGATTTCGCGCTGACCCCGCCCCGGGTTCTGCGGGTTCTGAGCATCGAGGACCCCATCGGCCGGGAAGTGGACCTCACCCTGCGCCCGGCGTCCTAGCGCCGCCCCACCCCCTCCTGGGCCCCCGATCGGTCCACCCCCCCTCACCGAGCTCGCTTCCCCGCCCGGCCTTCCTCCTGGACGGCCCCCCGAATCGGGGCCCGGCTCTGCCCGGTGTCTCCCGCCCCCGGAGTGGCGCCTGTTCCCTGCCTGGGGTGCTATACTGCCAGGCAAGGCGGCAGAAGACGGCCGCTGGGGGAGCGGCGCAAGGTGCTCAGATCCTTTCAGGACAGGAGGATAAGGGATGTCTTGCCACGTCCGCCTCGGCGCGTTAAACTGCGGCCCTCCGCAACGTTTGGGGTGCTAGGCAGTCCAGTTGTAGTTAGGCGGCAGGGCGATGCGCTCAAGGGTTATGCAGCCTGATCCGGAGGTGCGTAAGTCGAGCTTCAATCCAAACGGGTCGGCACAAGGGGGGGATGAGGGAGCTTGAAAGTCCGGGACCTCATTCGACTCTTGGAGGATGACGGATGGTATCTGGTGCGAACACGGGGGAGTCACCGCCAGTTCAAACA
>CAZRDA010000322.1:0-2479 GCA_964598715.1 uncultured bacterium
GCGGCATCCGGCGCCACCCGGACCCTTTGTCACACAATTTATCTCGTTTGTATTATACGTTCACTATTGCGAGGCTATGAACCGGTCCTGGTGGATCTGGGCCTTCTCCTACCAGACGAGAAAGTCGGCCAGAGTCAGGAGAGATCCAAGGATTGATCCGGCGACAGATAATAGCAGCATGGAGCACGGCATAGTTTTCTATTCCGGTAGCGGCCCGAGGATATCAATTCTATATTTCCTCGCGAGCGACATTAACTTCGCCATATCAGGCGGCAGGGCTGGCGGTAAGGCAAGTTCTCTTGCTGGCTCACTCATTTCGAGGACGAATTGCTCGAAGCCTGCTGGCGTAGTGAGTATCAACAGCTTCGTTGGGGCATCAACCCTGAATCCGTGCGGAATATCGCGCGGCAAAAAGATAAACGATCCTGCCGTAGCCTTCATCCTCTGGCCGCCACTGAGAAAGGTCGCCTCACCTTCAAGAATATAGAAAGTCTCGTCTTCAGCATGGTGCACGTGAAACGGAGAGTCCGATCCACGTGGAAGCACCTGTTCAATCAGTGCAAAGGCACCGCCGGTTTGCTCCCCCGTTGCTTTCACAAACGTTAACGTGTCGAGGAACCAGAGAGCCTGACCTTCTCCGTCCGCTAGTGTGTACGGTCGGAGGTTTCCCTTCATGCTTTCCTCCTGTCGCTGTCTCTTTGGGGGCTACCTCACGAGAAGTCGAATCACTTGGCCTTGCGGACCTGGACGCCGGCGAGATCCTCCAGGAGCGTGATGACAGCGGAGTGGTCGAGGCTGCCGCGGCCTTTGACGCGGAGGGCGTTGAACATCTCCTGGACGACGGCGGTCACGGGGAGGGGGACGCCGAGGGCGCGGCCGGTCTCCATGATGAGGCCCAGATCCTTGTAGTGCAGGTCAATCTTGAAGCCGGGCTGGAAGTTGCCCTTCAGGATGTTGGGTCCCTTCATCTCCAGGCAGCGGCTGGCGGCCATGCCGCCCATGAGGGCCTGGATCATGAGTTCCGGGTCCACGCCGGCCTTCGCCCCGAGCACGAGCGCCTCCCCGATCGCCGTCAGGTTCAGCGCAACAATAATTTGATTCGCGCACTTGACGAAGCCCCCGGCCCCCACGGGACCGAGGTGGGTGATGGTCCGTCCCATCGCCTTGAAGATGGGCGTCACCTGCTCGAGGGTGGCCTTCTCGCCCCCCACCATGATGGAGAGGGTCCCTTCGATGGCCCCCTTCTCCCCCCCGCTCACCGGGGCATCGAGCATGGCGACCCCCCGCTTCGCCGCCTCCTGCGCCAGGCGCTGGGAGACGATGGGGGCAATGGTACTCATGTCGGCCAGGATCGTGCCACGCTTCGCACCGGCGAGGACCCCGTTCTCCCCGAGGACCACCTTCTCCACGTCGGGGGAGTTAGGGAGCATGGTAATCACCACCTCGCTGGAGGCGGCGACCTCGCGCGGCGAGGTGGCGGCCTTGGCGCCGGCCTTCATCAGTTCGTCCACCGGCCCGCGGCTCCGGCTGTGGACCGTGAGCGCGTAGCCGGCCTTGAGGAGGTTCTTGGCCATCGGCTTCCCCATGATGCCGAGGCCGATGAAGCCGATCTGCTGTGCCATTGGCTCCCTCCAGCGGCTACCGCTGTGGCAGGACCTCGGGGTTCACCAGGTTCGGCGGGCGCTGCCCCGTAAGCCCAGCCACGCAGTTGGCGGCCGCCATGTCCGACATTCTCCGGCGAGTCTCGATGGAGGCGCTGGCGATGTGGGGGGCCAGAACCGTGTTGGGGAGCTTCGTCAGACCGGGGGCCGGGATCGGCTCCCGCTCGTACACGTCCAGGCCGGCCGCCGCGATCCGGCCCTCCTTCAGCGCCTTCACCAGCGCCTTCTCATCCACGACGGGGCCCCGCGCGGCATTGATGAGGATCGCGGTCTTCTTCATGAGTTTGAGTTCCGCCGCCCCGATGTAATGCGTGGTCTCGGCGAAGAGGGGAACGTGGAGGGTCACGATGTCCGACGCCTGGAGGAGGGTCTCCTTGTCCACGAAGGTCACCCCCAGTTCCCGCTCCACGGCCTCCGGGACCCGCTGGGCATCGGTGTAGAGGACCCGCATGTCGAAGCCCCGGGCCCGCCGCGCTACCCCCTTCCCGATCCGGCCCAGCCCGCAGATCCCCAGGGTCTTGTGGTGCACGTCGTGCCCCAGGAACTGCAGCAGCCCCCAGCCCTTCCATTTCCCAGATCGGAAGGTCCGATCGGCCCCGATGAGGCCCCGCGCCGTCGCCAGGATCAGGCACCAGGCGAAGTCCGCCGTGGTGTCGTCCAGGACGCCCGGGGTGTTGGTCACCATCACGCCCCGCCGGGTGGCCGCCTTCACGTCAATGTTGTTGTAGCCGACGGCCACGTTGGAGACGATCTTCAGTTGCGGGTTCTTGGCCAGCACCTCGTCGGAGATGATGTCGGTGAGCAGGCAGATGACGCCG
>CAZRDA010000323.1:0-2476 GCA_964598715.1 uncultured bacterium
CCTGGCTCTCAGCCGTGGACCAAACCCATGACAATGACGGCCAGGTAAGCAGACACGGGCGGGCACCTCCTTATCCGTCGCGTATCGCCTTGATCCACTGCACTGGGTCTGCCGCACCTGGTCCTCTCAGGGCGCGATGATCGTCGGTGGGCCTGCCCGCGCATGGCGGCTCATTCGCTTCTGGCGCAATGGTCCCAAGTCGGGGCTCCAGACGCAAGATCTTTCATAGGGCAGGGGATTCCGGAGGCGCGGCTCCCCCGTCCGGCCACAGCCTTCCCGTCTTGGCGGTGGGGCGGATGGTCAACTCGCCGTATGGGAAGGCCCTGCAGGCGACTCGGGAGAACGAGACGGGAGCCGAGTTCATCGGCAACCATGTTCGGCGATTTCGGTGCTCTGCACTTCTCCTCTCGGGAATCTTCACAGGCGGGGCGGGACCCTCCTGCTCAGCACGATCAGGGAGCTGGGTCCGACCCTGAGAAAGGAGCGAGCGCTGCAATGGTTCCAATGGGCAAATCACTCGCGCTGTTCGTCCTGGCAGGGCTCTGCGAGATCGGCGGCGGATATCTGGTCTGGCAATGGTGGCGGAACGGAGCGAGCTGGGTCCTCGGGGCAGCCGGCGCCGTCGTGCTCTTCGCCTACGGGATCGTTCCCACGTACCAACCGGCCCCCTTCGGACGGGTGTATGCCGCGTACGGCGGGGTCTTCGCCGTGCTCTCGATCCTGTGGGGGTGGGGCGTGGATCGCATCGTGCCGGACCGCTACGACTTGCTGGGGGGGCTCATCTGCCTCCTCGGGATCAGCGTCATCATGTACTGGCCCCGTTAACGGGCACATCTCCTCCGGCTGGGGCGCGTTGACAACTGGGGGCTTCGGGACTAAAATACTTGAGCATATATCGAAATGAGGGATACACTCCGCATGGCGAAGCGCATGGTCCTCGGCTGCGAAACCTTCCAGCTCGATCCCGCGAAAATCCGGCGGCTGGAGCCGACACTCAAGCGGACCGAGGGGCTCGCGGAGGTCTTCGCCATCCTGGCAGATGCGACCCGGACCAAGATCCTGCATGCCCTGGCCCAGGAAGAGGCTTGCGTGTGCGATCTGGCCGGCCTGCTGGGGGTGAGCGTGTCCACCATCTCCCACCACCTGCGCCTCCTGCGGACCGCCCGGCTGGTCCGGCACCGGAAGGCGGGCCGGATGGTTTACTACCGCCTGGCTGATCAGCACATTGTTACGCTGATGCGGGTGGCGATGGAGCACGTCCGTGAAACCGCGTGATCCCCGCCTCCGCGGGGTCTCCAACACGGGCAGGAGGTGGGGGCGCCGCCTGGCCCTGTTGCTGCTCCTGGTGACCCTGGCGCTGGCTCCCGCCCTCGACCTCGCGGGGGACGCAGGCGCGGCCAGTCTGACCGACGCGCCCGTCAAGACGTCGGACCTCTGCACCCTCTCCGGGCTTACCCCTCCTCCACCGATCCTCGCCCCCGTCCTGGCGATTTCATCCGTCCCCGAAGCCGCTCCCGCCAGGACGGCCGCCTTGCCCCCGCGCACCGTCGACCACCCGCCTCGGCCCGCCTGACCGACGCTCGCTCCGGCTCCCCCCGATGTGACGCATTCGGCACCCCGGACCTCTGAGGGAACCCATAGATGACCACACGAACAGTTGAACTCCCGGTCACGCTCCCGGAAGCGAAGGACTGCACCCGCTGCGCCGAGCGCCTCCGCGAGACCCTGGGGAGGGTCAAGGGCATCGCGGGCGTGGGCGTTGACCTTCCGGCCCGCCGGCTGACCGTAACCTACGACCCGGCCGTCCTCTCGCTGCCGTCCCTGGAGGCCCGGGTCCGGGAGACGGGGGTGACCCTGGCGCGCCGCTACCGGCACGCCACGTTGCGGCTGGAGGGGCTCCACTGCCCGGATTGCGCCCAGACGGTGGAGCATGCCCTGGTGCACACGCCGGGGGTCGTCAGCGCGGTGGCGAGCTTCGCGGCAGCGAGCCTCCACGTGGAGTACGACGCGGACGCCACCGACGCGGACCGGATCGCGGCCGCGGTCAGCCGGTCTGGGTACCGGGCGGTCGCCCCCGGGTCGGGCTCCGAGGTGGCGGTCATCCACGTCCCCGAGATGGACTGCCAGGACGAGGTCCAGGCCATCGAGGGCCAACTCCGGGCCCTCCCGGGTGTCGCGTCCTGGCAGGTCAACCTCTTGGAGCGGACCCTGCGCGTGGAGTTCGATCCGAAGGCCACTTCCGCCGACAGCGTCCTGGCAGGCATCGGGGCGCTGGGGATGAGCCCCGCCCTGGCGAGCCGGGCGGCCCCGCAGCGATCCTGGCGGCACGATCCGCTCCTGCTTTCCACCGCGGCCTCGGGGCTCCTGCTCGGCGGGGCGCTGGGGGCGGGCTGGCTCGGGACACCGCCGGCCGTGGGGATCGCGCTGTACGGGGCGGCCCTGCTCACCGGCGGCTGGATCACGGCCCGGAAGGCGC
>CAZRDA010000324.1:0-2472 GCA_964598715.1 uncultured bacterium
CCCCCATCCCCCTTTCGTGGGACCCAGAGGTAGATCCCGACCGTAGCGGCTGCCAGCAGGAGGGTGAGCCACGTAATGGTCGCCTGCGAGAGACCGGGGTAAACGAGGGGCTCGATGTACCGCCCGATGAAGCTCGGCTCCCCGGCACGCTCCTGCCAGCCTCCCCGAAGCCAGATCTCCAGGGCCGTGAGGGGGCAGAGGAAGGCGAACCCCTGGATGACGACCGCGAGGCCGACGGCAGCGAGGTGGATCGTCCGGATCCGGGGAACCCGCAGGAACAGGAAGAGGATCGGTCCCGCGATCAGGAACACAAGATAAAGGAAGTGGATCAAGACCACCAGGTCGGCCGCCCAGGCCGCCATCGGCTTCCCCCGACGTCGCCTTGTGTTTTGCCTGCCCCGCAGCTATCCTAAGGGCCGCTGCGGCGGTCCCCGGCCCCACCTTCGCGGGCACGACACTACAGGAGGTCACGGGTATGATTCGGCTCGAGCTGGAGCGTCTCAGCAACCCCCGCACCAAGGTCAGCGAAGGGGCCCGCGTCCTCATCAGCAAGTGGGACCAGCAGGGAGACCGGATCCTCCTCACGCCCGCCTGCCGGACGGCGCCCGAACTCAACCGGTACCTGGACGATCTGATCAAGCAGCTCCAGGACGTCCGGGAGCAGGGTCTCGTCTACCTCGGTGGCATCTACCGGGAGTAGCCCCCCTCACAGCGCGCCGATGATGGCCTCCGTCATCTCGCGCGTCCCTGCCCTCCCGCACCCTCAGGCCGGGCGGCGCTGGACCTTCGCCAACTCGGCCCGCAGTCCCTGCACCATGAAGTTGAGATCGCTCCAGAGGCCCACGAACTGGAACCCCTCGGCGATGCGCTGGTTCACGATCGCCGCGCTGCCGGTATGGATGCCGGGGGCAACGCCGTGGCGTTTGGAGGCTTCCCGGACCGTCCGGATCGCCTCCTCGAAGCGCGGGTCCTTCTGCTCGTACCCGGGCTTGAGCCCCATGGAGGCCGACAGATCGGTTGGGCCGATGAAAGAGGCGTCCAGGCCGGGCACCTTCAGGATGGCGTCAGCCCGGTGGACCGCCTCGATGTCCTCCAGTTGGATGACGAGAAGGATCTCCTCGTTGGCCCGCGCGAAGTAGGTTGCGGGATCGGTGCCAAAAGCGCGGGCGTGCCGGGGACTGCCGGCCATACTCCGCTTTCCCGCCGGCGGGTACCTGCACCACTCCACCGCGGCGGCTGCTTCTTCCGGCGTCCGCACCATCGGCACCACGACCCCCCACGCCCCTGCATCCAGGACCCGCTTGAAGTTCTCCTCGGTGTTCGCCGGGATCCGGACGATGGGGACGCCCCCCACGCCGCCGATCGCCTGGAACATGGCGGCGGCGGTCTCGATGCCGATGGGGCTGTGTTCGGTGTCCACCACCACCCAGTCGAAGCCGAGGGTGGCCACCGCCTCGGCGGTGATGGGGCTGCCGATATTCAGCCAGGTGCCGACGGCGGGCTTGCCCTCGCGGAGCAGCCGCTTCACGGGGTTCGGGCGCATCGCACCTCCTGGTGGAGAGGACGGAGCGTACCGTAGCGAGGCCAGGCGGTCAACCGCTGGAAGACTGCCGGCGATCCCCGCCCGACGGCGCCACGCGAAGAAGCAATACTGGCTAGGGTTGCTACCGCGGCCGCGCCGGGCCCTTCCCCCGAGGGGGACTGCTCGGCTTGCTCACGAATACCCGATAGAGCCAGGAGTCGGGCGGGAACCGCTTCTGCGAGGCCGCGGTCAGGATCACCGACCGGAGGACGGTGGCGGCGTGCGGCGGGGCGCTGGCCAGCCACGCCGCCACGCGGCGTTCCGCCTCTGCCTCGGTGATCGCAGAGCCCTGGAGCCCCCGGATCAACTCGTCAAAGGTCTGCTGGACACGGGGATCAACTGCCGGCGTGGCCCGCAGCCCATTGGCCAGGGCCGACGCCATCCCGGCTGTGAGCACCTCAGGCATGGCTACCTCCCCCCTATTACGGCACCGGATCCCTGCGACCCGGGAACGCGGATGTCGCCGACCCTACACCAGGGGTTGCCACGGGTCAACCACGGTCCCGAAGAGCAAGACCTTGACACCCCAATGGGTCGTGTGTAGGGTCCCCACGAGGGGGGAAGGTGGAGCTGACCCGGGAAAAATGCGTGGCCTGTCGAGCCGATGCGCCGCGGGTCTCCGATGAGGAGATCGCGGCGCTCCATCCCCAGGTATCGGACTGGCTGCTCACCGAAGAACATGCCGTGAAACAGTTACACCGCACGTTTCGCTTCCGGAACTTCGCCGAGGCGCTGGCCTTTACGACTCGCGTTGCCGAGCTGGCCGAGGCCGAGGGCCATCACCCGCGTCTCGTGACGGAATGGGGGAAGGTGACCGTCGCCTGGTGGACCCACAAAATCCGCGGCCTGCACCGCAACGATTTCATCATGGCCGCCAAGACCGACGCGCT
>CAZRDA010000325.1:0-2458 GCA_964598715.1 uncultured bacterium
GGGACAACGCCAAGCGGTTCCTCCTGGAGAACCCGGCCATCGCGGCCGAGGTGGAAACGAAGCTCCGGGAGGCGCTGGGAATCGTCGCTCCGGCCAGGGGACTGGTCGGGGCCCCGGCCCCCAGGTAACCCCCGCCCTCTCGGAGGATCGGAGGACAGTTCATGGAACTCCAGGAACTTCTGAAGATGGCCGTGGAGCGGAAAGCCTCCGACCTCCACATCAAGGTCGGAAGCCCGCCGGTCCTCCGCATTGACGATAAACTCGTCCCGATCACTGAGAAACCGCGCACCACCCAGGAAGACGCCATCCGGATGGCCTTCTCGGTGATGAACAGCAAACAGAAGGAAAAATTCAAGGAGCACAGCGAGATTGACCTGGCCTACAGCCTGCCCGGCCTCGGCCGCTTCCGGTGCAACATCTTCCAGCAGCGGAGCACCGTGGGAATGGTCCTGCGCGTCATCCCCATCAAGATCATGACGATCCCCGAACTGAACCTGCCCCCGCTCCTGGAGAAGCTGGCCATGGAGCCCCGGGGGCTGATCCTGGTGACGGGGACCACGGGGAGCGGGAAATCCTCCAGCCTGGCCGCGATGATTGATCAGGTCAACGCCAACCGGGCCTGTCATATCATCACGATTGAGGACCCGATCGAGTTCCTCCATCGGGACAAGAAATCCCTCGTGAACCAGCGCGAGGTGGGGATGGATACCGCGACTTTCGCCGAAGCGCTGCGGAGCGCCCTGCGCCAGGACCCGGACGTGATCCTCGTGGGGGAGATGCGGGACTACGAGACCATCTCCACCGCCATCGTGGCGGCCGAGACCGGGCATCTCGTGATGAGCACCCTGCACACGGTGGACGCCAGCGAGACGATCAACCGGATCATCTCCGTCTTCCCGCCCTACCAGCAGAAGCAGATTCGCCTGCAGCTCGCCGCGGTGCTGAAGGGGATCATCTCCATGCGCCTGATCCCTCGGGCCGACGGGAGGGGGCGGGTCCCGGCGGTGGAGTTGATGATCGCCACCGCCACCATCCGGGAGTGCATCGTGGACCCGGACAAGACCCGGAAGATACCGGAGTTCGTCGCGGCCGGCGCGACCCAGTACGGGATGCAGACCTTCGACCAGTCCCTGATGGTGCTCTACAAGCGGGGCCTTATCACCTACGAGGAGGCGCTCCTCTGGTCCACCAACCCCGACGACTTCGCGCTCAGGGCGCGGGGGATCGAGTCCGGCGGTGACCAGGCCTGGCAAGCGCAGCAGACGGAGGTGCCGAGCAAGAAGCTGGCCATCCCGGGCATGGAGCGGACCGCCGGCTAGCGACCACCTCGACCGCCGGAAGACGATAGGGAGCCGAGCCCCGCCGGGCCGGAAGGCGGCAAGGGGCACATGACACGCAAGCAGCCCAAGATGGCGCCACCCCGGGACCCCCTGGAGGTGGCGCTCCGCTTTTTGGCGCTCCGCGCCCGCTCCGCGGCCGAGGTGCGGCGGGCGCTCCTGAAGCGCGGCGTGCCATCGGCGGCCGTGGAAGAAACGCTGGCGACCCTCACGCGGCAAGGCTACCTGGACGACGCGGCCTTTGCCACGGCCTACGCCCAGAACCGGGGCGTGGCTCGGCGCCGCGGTCCCCGCCGGGTAGCGGCCGACCTCGGCAGTCTCGGCGTCTCCCGCGAGGTCGCAGAGTCTGCGGTGCGGGGGGCTTTCGAGCCTGGCGAGGAGCGGCGCTTGGCCGAAGCCGCCGCAGCCCGCAAATGGCCCACCCTGGTCCGCCATGCACGCCCCATCGCGCTGCGCCGCCTCGCCGCCCACCTATCCCGGCAGGGGTTCGGAACGGAGGTGATCGCCGCCCTCCTTCGGGACCGCTTCGCCGCCACGGAGTCGCCTGACCTTCACTGACCCATCGCTGCTGGCGCACACCCCTCGCCGCCTTTCCAATTGTTCGCGTCCCATCATTTGCTGAGAGCAGAGCAAAAATTACCTTGACAGCGGGCTGAACCATCCTATAGAAGCTATTTACGCGCCGGAACCGCCATCACCCGCCCTCCGGCGCGGCATCCCAGCGCTCTGAGAGTACCAACCGCCCTAAAATAGTATCTGGCTCCGCTAGCAGCCAGGAGACAGGGATGGGCGTTCCCCGCAGGGGCCGCAGAGCATCGCGTGCCCGCCCCCTCGTCTTCCTCCTCGTGGTCCTCGCCCTCCTCGGCACCCTCCTCCTGACCCTGTCCCCGAACCAGCCTCCTGCCCAGGCGGCTACGCAGATCGTCTTCGGCCCCAGGACCTACGAGCGCACGACGGGTCCCCCGAACGTCTTCACCGAGCCCTTCCTACTTCCCACCAATGTCGGCCCGCCCTTCACCCTGCACATTGACAACGGCCTCCCCGATGGCACCCACCGGATCAGCAGCGCTACTCTCACCCTAAACGGGACCGAGGTCGTCTCCCCCAATGAGTTCAGCCAG
>CAZRDA010000326.1:0-2455 GCA_964598715.1 uncultured bacterium
AGCGTTCGAACAGGAAGAAGATCACGAGGGGGACTCCCAGCGTCATCCCGCCCACGAGCGGCCATCGGTGGTGTCCTGCGACCCGAGTGTAGTAGCCGATATAGAGGGCCGCACCCAGGTAGAAGCCGACCCCGTAGAGCAGGCCGACGAGGGCGGCCAGGGGGAGGGAGACCTTCAGGACCCCCTTGAGTGCTTCCCGCGTGACGAAGGGCCCGCCTCCGGCGCCGTCCAGTGCCGCCTGGAGAAAGATCATCCCGCTACAGCCGGCGAGCGCCGCCGCGAGCCAGAAGGGGAAGAACCCGGCACCCGGGCCGTTCAGGCCCCAACCGATGTTGAGTCTGCGACTCTCGAAGAGGACCGCGAGGGCCCAGCAGAAGATCGCGCCGGCCACCGTCATCTCAGCCTTGCGCACGGTCCCTCCCGACCACGATCCCGGATCACACCACCGGCCCGCTCCCCCCCACGCCCATCAGAGCGGCGCGGGCGGAGGCGGCGCGCCCCGCCCGAGGGAGGTCTCGCGTCCCGGCCTGCGGATGTCAGCGCGCGGATGGCGCGCTAATTGATCAGGCCGCCCTTCTTCATCAGGTCCTTGTGCAGGTTCTCCGTCTCCTCCAGCCACTTCACGTACTCGGGTCCCGTCAGGAAGGCGGCCTTCAGGCCGTTATCCTGGATGTACTTCTTCCACTCCGCCGTCTCCGTCACCCGCTTGAAGAGGCCCACGTAGTAGTCCTGGACCTCCCTGGAGACGCCGGGCGTGGTGAAGATGCCGCGGAGCATCAGGTAATTGATGTTGTACCCCGCCTCCTTCATGGTGGGGATGGCCTTCCAGTCGGGGTACACCATGCGCTCCGTGTCGAAGACCCCGAGGGGCCGGACCTGTCCCCCCTTCCAGAGGCCCACGCACTCGGCCGGGTTGTTCACCGTGGAGTCCACGTGCTTCCCGGCCAGATTCTTGCAGACCTCACCGCCCCCCTTAAACGGGACGTACGTGAATTTTAAGCCGGCCCCCTGCTCCAGTTGGATGGTGATGATCTGGTCTTCCTGGGCCGAGCCGGTCCCCCCCATCTTGAAGTGGCCGGGCTTCTCCTTGACGGCCTTGAGATACTCGCTGACCGACTTGTACGGGGTCTCCTCGTGGACCCACAGGACGAACTCGTCCAGGGCAAGCCGCCCCACCGGCGTCAGGTCCCGCCAGTTGAACTTGATATCCGGCTGCGCCAGGGGAGTGGTAAAGAGGCTGGAAAGCGTGATGAGGATCACATGGGGATCCCCCTTCTTCCCCTTCACGTAGGTGAATCCCTCGGCCCCCGCGCCGCCTGCCCTATTGACCACGACGAACGGCTGCGGGGCCATTTTCTCCTTCGCCAAGAAGGCGGCGATCCACCGGGACATGACGTCGGCGCCGCCCCCCACCCCCGCTGGCGCGATGAATTCGACCGGCTTCGTGGGCTCCCAGGCACGGGCGCCCCCCGCGGGAACCCCAACGATCAAGACCGCCGTCAGGACCCCGAGAAACCTTGCTGCTGCTTTTTTCCGCATCAGTTTCCCTCCTTACTTGGCCGGGACACAAGCCGCGGCGCCTTCACCCCTCCGGCGATGGCGGGCAGTCCTCCGGGTCGGAGGAGACCTCCCCCGCGGGACCGAGAAAACTCTCGACAGCGGACCTTGCGAACTCGAGGACGAGGAAGGAACTCGGCGCGAGCCCCGGTCAACTCCCGCCCCCTGCCCCAGCGCGTCGGGCAGCGCCGGGCGGGACGTAGTGGATGTAGTCGTTTAGTTGCCGGATCTCCTCGTCCTTCAGGGTGACCTCAAGGTGAAGCAGGTCGGGCAGGGAGGCCATCCCAATCAGCTGGTCGCCGTCAATGACCGGGAGGTGGCGGATGTTTTTTTGCTTCATTTTGGCCAGCGCGGTCTCTACCGGTTCATCCGCTTCGCCCACCAGGATTTCCTTCGTCATCGCCTGGCCGATCGGCGTCGTCCTGGGATCCAGTCCCCGGGCCACCACCCGGCTCATCAGGTCCCGTTCGCTGAAGATCCCCACCACCCGGTCCCCCTCCAGCACCGGGACCGCCCCCACCTGGCGCTCGGTCATGTAACGGGCTGCCTCCAGACAGGAGGTCCCGCGCGGAAGGCAGAAGACGTTCTGGCCTGCGATGATTTCGCGAAGACGCTTCATGGCGTGGCCCTCCAGCCTCCGTGGCGCTCGGGCGAATACACGGTAGCATCAGCTGAAGGCTCGGGGCAAGGGCAATCGCACGGCGGGGGGCCGTCGCCGGCAGATCGCCAGGTCAGGCCCCGCAGGCCGGTCCCGGCCCCCCTGGGCGCGGTTCCGCGGCGTCCGATGGAAAAGGAAAGGCCCCGGGCCGGATCTCGGCCCGGGGCCAGCATCTCGAGGCTACGGGAGGGTCAGACGCAGGGCGGTCTTCTCCTCGGGGGTGAAGGGGATGACCCCGGG
>CAZRDA010000327.1:0-2452 GCA_964598715.1 uncultured bacterium
GACCTACGCGGACAGCACCACGACGAACAACATGCGACGGAACGGCCTCCTGACCCTGCTCCTGGTGGAGGCGGAGGGAACCTATTACATCAAAGGGACGGTCAGAGAGCGGCCGGGGGGCCTGGATGGCTTTCCGGACCTGGCGCAGTGGAAGATGCACATTGAGCAGGTGTTGGAGGATGCGGCCCGGAGCGACATCGAGGGGGAGGCGCGGATTGCCTCCGGGATTCGCTTCGGAGCCGGGGCGGGCGAGGCAGCGCTCCTGAAGCAGTGGGAGGCGGTCGTCGCGGCGCTGCGGCGGGCCGGCTGAGGGGGCGGGAGGGAACCGTGCGGCGGATCGTGGTCGGCATCTCGGGCTCGACGGGGGCGATTTACGGCATCCGCCTGCTCCAGATCCTGCGCGGCGTGCCCGATGTCGAAACGCATCTCGTCATCACGAGCCCGGGGAAGCGGACGATCGTGCAGGAGACGGAGATGACCGTCCGCGAGGTGGAGGCGCTGGCCGATGTCACCTACGACAACAAGGACGTCGGCGCCAGCCTCGCTAGCGGCTCCTTCCGGACGGCGGGGATGGTGATTGCCCCGTGCAGCATCAAGACGGCGGCCGGCCTCGCCTACGGCTTTGCCGATACTCTCCTCATCCGGGCGGGCGACGTCGCCCTGAAGGAGCGGCGCCCCCTCCTCCTCCTGGTCCGGGAAACGCCGCTGCACCTCGGCCACCTCCGGATGCTCACCCACCTGGCGGAGAACGGCGCGGTGATCCTCCCCCCGATGCCCGCCTTCTACACCCGCCCCAAGACGCTGGATGACGTGATCAACCATACTCTGGCGCGGGTCCTGGACCACCTCGGGATCGAGCAGCGCCTCGTACCCGAGTGGAAGGGCACCGGGCCGCCCCCGAGGGGGGAGGCGTAGGCGGCGGGCCCTGCGGGGTCGGGTTCAGTGATCTCCGGCATCCTCTTGGCGGGCGGGGCCTCCACCAGGATGGGAAAGCCCAAAGGCCTCCTCCCGTACCGGGGGATTCCATTCCTCCGGGCCGTGGCGGCGGCGCTCCTCGCGGGGGGCGTGGAGGAGCTCGTCGCCGTCCTGAATCCGGCGGTCCCGGGCTTGCGCGAGGTCCTTCCGGCGGATCCCCGGGTCCGGTGGGTGGCCGCGGCGCCCGCCCCAGCCGGCCAGATCGCCTCCCTCCGCGCGGGCCTGCGCGCCCTTTCCCCATCCTCCGAAGCTGCCCTGGTCGCTCTCGTTGACCAGCCGGCCGTGCGTCCCGAGACGGTGGCGGCCCTGGTTCAGGCCTTCCGCGAGACCGGAGCGCCCATCCTCCTCCCGATCTACCAGGGACGCCGAGGGCATCCGGTCTGCTTCGCCCGCGCCCTCTATCCCGAACTTCTGGAGGTCCCTGAGGAGGAGGGGGCCCGGGCTGTGGTCCGCCGGCATCGCGCTCTCCTGCGGGAGGTCCCCGTGGACGACCCGGGGATCCACCAGGACGTGGACACCCCCGAAGACTTGGCCCGCCTGGCCTGACCCCCGCGAAAGCTCGTTGCCAGACCCCCCCATTGCCCCTAGAATGCGGACGACCGGGGCAATTTCGTCGAGCAGCGAACAGGCGAGGGGGACGAGGAAAGATGGACGAGACCTTCGACTATCCCCTGATGGCCCAGGCCCTGATCATGGGGCAGCGGGAGAAGGTGCACGAGCTCACGCAGCAGGCCCTGGCCGCCGGCATCGAACCCAAGGCCATCATCTTCAGGGGGCTCATCCCCGGGATGGACGTGGTGGGGGAGAAGTTCCGCCGCAATGAGTACTACGTGCCCCAGGTCTTGCTCTCGGCGCGGGCGATGTACGCCGGGCTCGACCTCCTGAAGCCGCTCCTGACCCAGACGGGGGTCAGCGACTACCTGGGCACGGTCGTGATCGGGACCGCGCAGGGAGACCTGCACGACATCGGCAAGAACCTGGTGGCGATGATGATGGAGGGGGCCGGCTTCAAGGTTCACAACCTGGGGCGGGATGTGGCCCCGGAGAAGTTCGTGGAGGCGGCCAAAGAAAAGGACGCCCAGATCGTGGGCATCTCGGCCTTGATGACCACCACCATGCCGGCCATGCCGCGCACCATCAAGGCCCTGGAGGCGGCGGGCCTCCGGGAGAGGGTCAGGGTGATGGTGGGGGGCGCCCCCGTCAACCAGGCTTTCTGCGACGAGATCGGGGCGGATGGCTACGCCCGGGACTCGACCGCCGCCGTGGACAAGGCCAAGACCCTGATGGGCAAGGCGTGAGGGAACGCGGAGGGGCAGGCGGCATGGCACGCCAGGGCGATGGATTCCTCGCGCGGCTCAAGCGGGGGGAGACCCTGGTCTTCGACGGCGCCATGGGGACGATGCTCTTCGCCGCCGGCCTCACGGACGGGGCCTGCCCCGAGCTCTGGAACGCGACCCATCCCGACGTCGTCCGGGGG
>CAZRDA010000328.1:0-2449 GCA_964598715.1 uncultured bacterium
GGAGCCGAGATTCCAGTTGACAGCAGAGCGCTTGGCTACCTATATTTAGGGCGATTCATTGGCGTGCTCTACTGACCGGCGAAACCCTTTGGATCCGCGGGTTGTTTGCCCCAGGAAACAAAGGGTTTCGCGTCTTTGTGTGTATCTTCGGCTCACATCGAGAGGGGGGGGATGGATTGACCACCGTCGTGGTAAAGGAGGACGAGAGCTTTGAGACCGCGCTTCGCCGGTTCAAGAAGCAGGTCGAGAAGACGGGTCTCCTCTCCGAGCTCCGCAAGCGGGAGCACTACGAGAAGCCGAGCGTCCGCCGCAAGAAGAAGGCCCTCGCCGCCCGCAAGAAGATGCTGAAGAAGATGCGGCTGATCCAGGGGCCCTGATGGGGCTCCGGGCTCGGCTCGATGCCGACCTGAAGGAGGCCCTGAAGGGGGGGGAGAAGCTCCGGGCGTCGGCCATCCGGATGCTCCTCGCCGCCGTCCAAACCCGGGAGGTGGCGGAGGACCGGCGCGGCGACCGCCGGGCGCCCCTCCCGGACCCGGAGGTCCTCCAAGTGATCGCGAGTTCCTGCAAGCAGCGCCGGGACTCCATCGAGCAGTTTGGGGCGGCAGGGCGGCAGGACCTGGTGGCGAAGGAGACCGCCGAACTGGCCATCGTGGAGGCCTATCTCCCCCAGGCTCTCACGCCCGATGAACTGCGCGCCAAGGTGGCCGACGCGATCCGGGCAACCGGTGCCAGCACTGCCCGGGACATGGGGAAGGTGATGAGCCACCTGATGCCCGCGCTGGTTGGAAGGGCCGACGGGAAGGTTCTCAGCGAGCTGGTCCGGGAGGCGCTCGGGACGACCTGACGGAGGGCGATGGGCGCGATCCTGGCCGGCGTGTCGGTGCGTGGCGTCTGCGTGGGACTCCTCTCGGAGTCCCTCGCTTTTTGTGGCCGGCTCTCCTCTCCCAGCAACTCCCTTTCGGACGCTCTCCGAGTCCCTCCATGGACGCACACGCCCTGAAGGTCCTGGAGTTCCCCGCGGTCCTCGCCTGCCTCGCGCGGGAGGCGGCGACCCCCCTGGGCCGGGAGGCGGCGGAGGCCCTCAGCCCCGGGACAGACCCGGTAGCCATCGCGGATGCTCTCGACGCCGTCTCGGAGGCCCGCGAGGCGCTGCTCACGACGCGCCTCCCGATGGATGGGGTCCACGACATCCGGGAGGCGGTCGCGGCGGCGCGCATCGCCGGGACCTGGCTGGATCCGGTCACCCTCGGGGAGGTCGCCTCCACCCTGGAAGCGGCCCGCCGGCTCCGGGCGGCCGGAGCCACGCTTAAGGGCTCCTGCCCCCGCCTCAAGGCTGCCACGCAGCGGCTTACCCCGCCGGCCGACGTCCTGGCCGACCTCACGCGGTGCCTGACCCCGGACGGGGGCCTGGCGGATGAGGCCAGCGCCGAACTGAAGCGGCTCCGCAAGCGAGTGGCCGCCCAGCGGGAGGCGATCCTGGAGGCGCTCCAGGGGCTCCTGAAGGGTGGGGCCGGCCAGGGGGCCCTGGCCGATCGGTTCGTCACACTCCGCAACGACCGGTACGTGATCCCGGTGACCCGGGAGGGACGCGGCCGGATCCGGGGGATCGTCCAGGACCAGTCGGCCAGCGGGGAGACGCTCTTCCTGGAGCCGGAGGCGGTGGTGGAGGAGAACAACCGCCTGCGGCTCCTCCGAAAGGCCGAGGAGCGGGAGGTCCGGCGGATCCTGATCCGACTCACCGCCCTCGTCGGCAGGGAGGCGGGGGGGATCGAGGCGATGCTTCAGGCCCTGGCCGCCTTGGACCTCCTCCTGGCCAAGGCACGCCTGGCCGACCGGTGGAAGGCGGCCCGCCCCGCACTGGCCGCTGACGGGCGGCTGATCCTGCGGGGCGCCAGGCATCCGCTCCTCCTCGAGCAAGTGCCGGCGGCCGAGGCGCCGGTCGTCCCGATTGACCTGGAAGTGGGGGGCCGCTTCCGGGTCCTGGTCATCACGGGACCCAACACGGGCGGCAAGACCGTGGCCCTGAAGACCGCGGGGTTGCTCGCTCTCATGGCACTCGCGGGCCTCCACATCCCGGCCTCCCCGGATTCGGCCGTCCCCGTCTTCGAGGCCGTCTTCGCGGACATCGGGGACGAGCAAAGTATCGCGCAGAGCCTGAGCACCTTCTCCTCCCACATCGGCCAGATCGCCCGGATCCTCGGTGAGGCCACCGGTCATTCCCTCGTCCTCCTGGACGAGCTGGGGGCGGGGACCGATCCCGCGGAGGGGGCGGCGCTCGGCCTGGCGGTCCTGGAGGCACTCCTCCGGCAGGGTCCGGCGGTCATCGCCACGACGCATCTGGAGGCGGTCAAGGTCCACGCCGCCCGGGCGGCGGGGATGGAGAATGCCAGCGTGGAGTTCGACCTGGAGACCCTCCGGCCCCTGTACCGGCTGAGCCTCGGCGTGCCGG
>CAZRDA010000329.1:0-2449 GCA_964598715.1 uncultured bacterium
TCCGCGGCTTCCACCTCTGCTGCGAAACCGAGGGGATCATCCCGGCGCTGGAGAGTGCCCACGCGGTGGCTTATGCGGAGCGCCTGGCCCCGACACTCCCCCGGGAGGCGGTCTGCGTGATCAATATGTCCGGCCGGGGGGACAAGGACGTGCAGCTCGTCGCGGACCTCCTGGGGGAGCGGGGCCAGCCATGAACCGCATTGACGCCTGCTTCGCGGGACTCCGCCGGCACGGGGGGAAGGCCCTGATCCCCTATGTCACGGCCGGCGACCCGGACGGCGCGACCACGGTTCGGCTCGCGCTGGAGTTCGAGAAGCGGGGGGCGGACCTGGTGGAACTCGGGGTGCCCTTCTCCGACCCGCTCGCCGACGGGGCCACGATCCAGCGGGCCTCGCAGCGGGCCCTGGAGGGGGGGACGACCCTCCGGGCGGTCCTCGCGTGGGCGGCCGAGATCCGGCAGGCGTCCCAGATCCCCCTGGTCCTCATGTCCTACGTGAATCCGCTCCTCCGGATGGGCCCCGCGGCCTTCGCGGGAGCGGCGCGGGAAGCGGGGGTGGATGGCCTCATCGTTCCGGACCTTCCGCCGGAGGAGGCGGGGGAGGTCCTGGCCGCCAACGATGCCGCCGGCCTGGCGACCATCTTCCTGGCCGCGCCGACTTCCCCGCCGGAGCGCCTCCGCCTCATCGCGGAGGCCTCCCGGGGGTACATTTACTATGTTTCCCTGAAAGGGGTCACGGGGGCTCGGACGGCTCTCGCCCGGGGGGTCGCGGACGCGGTCCGCACCTTGCGCGCGCTTACCCCGAAGCCGGTGGCGGTGGGGTTCGGCATCGGCACGCCGGACCAGGCGGCGGCGGCGGCCGCCGTGGCGGATGGGGTCATCGTCGGCTCCGCCATCGTGGATCAGGTGGAGCGGCTGCGGGGCAGGGCAGACCTGGTGGAGCAGGTGGGGGTTTTCGTGGAGGGGTTCGTCCGGGCCGTGCGCCCGGCCCCTCCCGCTGCGTAGTCCTGCGGGAGTCCCGATGCAGTATCGGGTCCTGGGGTGCTTCGGCGGCGAGGCGCCGGGGCACGGCCTCTCCAGTTTCCTGCTCGACGGCACTCTCCTCATTGACACCGGCTCCGCCACCGCCGCGCTGGACCTCGCCGCCCAGGCCCGGATTGATTCCGTGCTCCTCACGCACTCGCACCTGGATCACTCCCTGGCCCACCTGGCCGATAACGCATTCGGGCTGCGCCGCGCCCCGATCGCGGTGTACAGCATCGAGCCGGTCCTGGACGGCCTGAAGGCATCGCTCCTCAATAACATCCTCTGGCCCGACTTCACCGAGATCGTGGATACCCACGGGCCGGTTCTGACCTTCCAGTCCCTCCCGGAGGACCGGCCCACGAGGCTGGGGGCGTTCAGCGTTACGCCGGTCCGGGTCCACCACACCGTGGCCTGCGTCGCTTACCTCGTGGAGCGGGAGGGGCACGCGCTGCTGCACATCGGGGACACGGGCCCGACGGAGCAGGTCTGGCAGGCGGCCCGGGAGGCCCGCGACCTGAGAGGCGTCGTGGTGGAAACGTCATTTCCCAGCCGGCTCCAAGGGCTGGCCGAGGCCAGCGGCCACCTCACCCCAGAGACGCTGGAGGGGGAACTGGCGAAGCTGGGCCGGGACGTTCCCGTGTTCGTCTATCATCTGAAGCCCCAGTTCGTCGCGGAGATCCTCCGGGAGCTCCGGGACCGCTTCGGCTCTCGCGTTCGGATCCTCGAGCAAGGCGCAACGTACGAGTTCTGAGGGGCCCGGCCGGGACCGGATGGCCCTGGCGGGGGATCCCCTTCTCGCTTGAGGCCGATCGGCTTCAGGCGTTCTCGCGACGTCGGCGATCCCATCGTGGGGAACCGAGGGGAGCATGCAGGGGCCCGCGCTCGGGCGGTGGCGGTCTTGGCGTCTCTCGCGGGGGCTCACCGTCATGGAGCTCCTCATTGCCACCGCCATTCTCGTTCTCCTGACGGGCATTTCCGTTCCCTTCGTCTCCAGCGCCGTCGAGGCCTACCGCCTGAGGGGGGCGGCCTGGCAGCTCGCCGGCGATCTCCGGTTGGCGAGGCAGCGGGCGATCTCCATGCAGAAACGCCACAGGCTCTGCTTCATGAACTGCGCGGCCTCCGTCGCAGTGAACACCTATGTGTTCGAGCGGGACGATGGGGCGGCCGGCGCTCCGGTCTGGGTCCGGGAGTCCCAGATGCCGCTCGCGCTTCCTGCAGGCGTCTCCGTGGATGCCTCCCAGACCTCCGGCAATGCCACCACTCGGGGGAGGGTGGTGTTCGACGTCAAGGGAGACGCGGATGCCTTCGGGACCCTCAGAGTGGGAAACGGCGCGGGACGCTATGACATCAAGACGAGTTCCCATGGCAGGGTGCTGGTGTGCAAAGGGGAATGTCCGTGAGGGGGGCGCGACCGCTCGAGGGGCA
>CAZRDA010000330.1:0-2424 GCA_964598715.1 uncultured bacterium
GCCGCGGGTGGCGCCGGCCGCGAGCGGGGCACGCCGGCGACAGGACCCGCGGCAGTACAGCCTGTCAGGAGACCGGGAGAGACGAGGGGAAGGGTGTGGGGGCAGGGAGGGACCCTACCGCGAGCCGGGCGGGTCCCAGAGGCGGAGGAGGGCCGTGGGGTCCACGCGGCTTTGGCCGAGACGGGCGCCCCAGTGCAGATGTGGGCCAGTGACGCGCCCCGTCGCCCCCACCCGTCCGAGGACGTGCCCCCCCGCGACCACCTCTCCCGGCTCCACGGCGATGCTGTCCAGGTGGTAGTAGAGGGTGTAGAGACCGAGGCCGTGGTCCAGAACGACGCTCCTGCCGGAGAAGTACATCTCGCCGGAGTAGGCGACCCGGCCCCGGTTGGTGGCCCGCACCGGCGTCCCGACCGGGGCCGGGAAATCTTCCCCCGTGTGCGGGCTGCGGGGTTGGCCATTGAGAATCCGGCGGCGGCCGAAGGTTCCGGCGGATGGGAAGGCGGAGTCGAGGGGGAGAACGAACGGCCCGGCGAAGTGGGCGGTCGTGTCAGGCTGGGTGAAAAGGGCATCGAGCAACTCCTGCTCCTCCCGGATGCGCGCGAGGTCCGCCGGATCCGGGTCCACCATCCGGGGGGGGAGGGTGAGCCGCTGAGTCGGGAAGGCGCCGTCCCGCACGCGGACCGGCAGCGCGTGGGTCAGTTGGGCCTGCGGCGGGCGCCAGTGGAGGGTGACCGCATGGGTCCCCGGGGGATGGGCCAGGTCAATTCCAACGAGGGCACGGTAGGTCCCGTCCGCCTCCGCGACGAAGACGAGGGGTCGGCCGGCAAAGGTTCCCTCGAGGGTCTCTGGTGCCTCGGGGATGGTGACCCGCACGACCAGGATCTCTCCCTGGCGGGCCTCTCGGGGAGAGACCGTCGCGGAGAGGACCGCCCCCGCTACCTGGGGCAGGAGGAGTAGGGCGGCCGTGGTGATGAATCCCCTGGGGTGGACTGGCACGTTCCGGCGCATCGCCCGGTGAGGAAAACACAAGCGCCATCCCCTGTCAAGGCGAGGCCCCGGGAGAGCTGCGGTGCCGTTGACACGGGCAGGCGCTCTCCGCTATAGTGATTCCGGTAAGAAAATCCGCTACTTAGGGAGACACGGGGCGAAATATGAACGATGGTTCCCCGGCCTGGGAGGCCCCCCTTCAGGCCAAGCTCGAGGCCAAGACCGGCTCGGTGTTCCTCCTGCACGGAAGCGTCGCGGATTACGTTCCCCTCGGCGGGGACTTTGTCCCGCTCCGCACGTTCCTCATCCGCCGATTCGGCCACCGGGCGCGCGTCATCTGCTACGACCGCTCCGGTGGCCTCTCCTTCGGGGACAGCCCGACGGAGGCCCGGTTCCGGGATCTCGTCGGCTACGGGCTCCCGCCCCCCGGGTCCCCCGACGCGCACCGGGCGCGGGTCGCGGAGGCGCTCGGCGAACCCGGCGGGACGCGCCGCCTCCCCACCGCGCCCGCCCAGGTGATCCCGCTGCTGGACCGCGCGCTGCGCAGTTTCTGCCTCCAGGACGAAGACCAGGAGCGCGTCCTCCTCATCCTGGAGTTCGCCGAGACGATAGCGCCGGCGGCGGAACTGGCGGCGCTCTCGGAGGAGGACCGGGCGACGTTAGTCGCCCTCCTGCGCTGGGCGGAGGAGCCACGCCTGGCCGCCGTCGGCACGGTGATCCTCCTTGTGGCCAGTGCCCTGAGCGATCTGCACCGGCGCCTGCGGGACGGCGCCTCCCGGGTGGAGGCGGTGGAGATTGCCCTGCCGGACTATGGCGAGCGCCTCACCTTCCTCCGGGCGCGGGCGGCCGGGGATGGGGGCCGCGGCCGGCTGAGCCTGGAGGAGTTGGCCACCGCCGCGGCCGGCCTGACGCGCGTCCAGCTAGAGGGCCTGCTCAAGGAGGCGGCCAGTAGCGCCCGACCCGTCACCCGGGAGGAGGTCAAGGCCCGGAAGCGCGAATTGCTGCAGCAGGAGTTCCAGGGGATGCTGGAGGTCCTGGAGCCCGAGTTTGGCCTGGACGTGATCGGGGGTCTGGAGTCGGCGAAGACCTTCTTCCGGGAGGTCATTGCGGCCCTCCGGGCCGGGGAGGTGAAATTGGTCCCCCGGGGGATCACCCTCGTCGGCCCCCCCGGCGTCGGGAAGACGGCTCTGGCGGAGGCGCTCGCCTACGAGTCCGGCTTCAATTTCGTGAAGGTCATCAACGCGCGCGAGCGGTGGGTGGGGCAGTCGGAGCGGAACTACTGGAAGATCCTCCAGACCCTCCGCTCCATGACGCCGGTGGTGGTGGTGGAGGACGAGGCGGATCAGAGCGAGCACTCCCGGGACGAGGTCTCCACCGACTCGGGTGTCTCCAACCGGCTGCGCCAGATGCGCTTCGAGTTCACCGGGGACCCCCGCA
>CAZRDA010000331.1:0-2424 GCA_964598715.1 uncultured bacterium
GGGCCGAGGAGCGGGGCCAGGCGGAGGCCATCGCCCGGAACCTCCGGGAGATGGCGGAACTGCGGGTGCCCGTCCTGGTGGCGGTGACGGGGGAGGGGGGGAGCGGCGGCGCGCTCGGCATCAGCGTCGGGGACAGCATCCTGATGCTGGAGTACGCCATCTACTCCGTCATCTCCCCCGAGGGCTGCGCCAGCATCCTTTGGCGGACCGCGGCGAAGGCGCCGGAGGCGGCGGAGGCGCTCGGGCTCACGGCCCAGATCCTGAGCCGCCTGGGGCTGATTGACGAGATCGTGCCGGAGCCGGTCGGCGGCGCCCACCGCAACCCGGCCGGGATGGCCGAGACGTTGCGGGAGGCCCTGACCCGCGAACTCCAGCGCCTCCGGCAGATCCCGGTCGAGGACCTCCTGGAGCAGCGCTACCGCAAGTTCCGCCGGATGGGGGTCTTCGAGGAGACGTAGAAAGGGGGGACGGTCGTGGAGGTAGGGGTGGCGGTCCCGGCCCTCCTCACCCTGGATCTCGGCACCTCCTCCTGCAAGGCCAGCCTCTGGAACGTCTCCGGGGCCCTCCTGGCCTCGGCCGACGAGACCTACCCCACCCACTATCCCCGCCCCGATTGGGCGGAGCAGGATGCAGAGGACTGGTGGCGGGCCGCCTGCGGGGCGGCGCGCCGCTGCCTCGCCCTGCTCCCCGCGGTAGGCAAGAACATCGCCGCTATCGGCCTCTCGTCCCAGCGGGAGGGGGTCGTCCCGGTGGCGCACGACGGGCGCCCGCTCGGCCCCTGCATCATCTGGATGGACCGCCGCTCCCGGCAGGAGATGGAGACTCTGGTCACCGAGTTCGGGACCGCCCGCCTGCACGACATCACCGGGGTGATCCCGGACCCCACCTTTACGGCGACCAAGCTCCTCTGGCTGAGAACCCATGTCCCCGGGGCGCTCAGCGCCGCCTTCTTCCTCCAGCCCCGCGACTACCTCTACTTCCGCCTGACCGGGGCATTTGTCACAGACTATACCCTCGCCTCCCGGACCATGATGTTCGACATCCGGGCCAGGACCTGGTGGGCGCCCATGCTGGACCGGGTGGGCATCCGGCAGGAGCAACTGCCTCACCTCCACGCCTCCACCGAGGCGCCGTTCCGTTTGGCGCCAGAGGGGGCTGCCGCCCTCGGCCTGACGGCGGGCATCCCGGTGGCCGTGGGAGCGGGGGACCGCCCCTGCGAGGCCCTCGGCTCCGGCATCGCGGGGCGGCGGGCCATGGATTCCACTGGGACCGCCACCAACGTCTCGATGGTCATCCGGGCGCTTCCGAGCGTCTTGCAGGTCTCCCCGTGCTCGATCCACGCCCTCCCCGGCCGCTGGCTCTTGGAGATGGGTATCCTGACGACCGCGTCGGCCCTCCGTTGGTTCCGGGACCTGACGGGACTGCAGGCCGAGGGACCGGGAACGCTGGGGACCGAGGCTGCCAAGAGCCCCCCCGGCGCCCGGGGCCTCGTCGCACTCCCGTTCTTCATGGGGGCCCGGTCCGTTCGCATGAACCCGGATGCGCGCGGGGCTCTCGTCGGGCTCAGTCTGGGCCACACACGCGGCGACATCGCCCGGGCCATCATGGAGGGGGTGGCCTTCGAGGTCGGCGCGTGCATCCGCGGGCTTCAGGTCCTCGGCCTCGGGGCGGAGGAGCTGAGAGTTCTCGGCGGGGGGGCGAAGTCCGACCTCTGGTGCCAGATCAAAACGGATGTCCTCGGAATTCCCCTGGCCCGGCCAAAGCACACGGAGGCCGCCTCGCTCGGAGCAGCCCTCCTGGCCGGGGCCGCCATCGGTTTGGTGCCGGACCCCGAGGCGGCCGCACCGGACTGGAACCCGATCGAGGTGACCTTTCGCCCGGACCCTGAGGCCCACAAGGCCTACGCGACGCATGCCCGCCTCTTCGAGGACTGTTACGCTGCGCTCACCCCGCTCTTTCCCCGATTCGCCGCCGGCGGCACGAAATTCCCTTGACAGGCCCCGACGCTCGGTGAACATTTAGGGCCGCCAAGGAGGCCTCGATGCCGCCTCGCCGCCCCGGGCGCGCGTCCCGGGCTCTTTTTGATTCCCGCACGTATCTCCCCTTCGGCCTCTTTGCCGCGATTACTGACGCCCGCGTGGACCGTCCCGACATCGTCCGGGAGGAGGCGGAGAAGCGGCAGCGGCGCAACCGTCTCACGGAGAACGGCCGGCTGGTGATCCTCGCGGCCGACCACCCGGCCCGGATGGTCGTCCATACGAAGAAAGACCCGCTGGGGATGGCTAACCGCCACGACTACCTGGGGCGGATCGTCCGGGCCCTCACGGCCCCCGGGGTGGATGGCGTCATGGGGAGCCCGGACATCCTGGAGGAACTCTTTATCTTGAATCGGTTGGTCCGGGAGCGGGGCGGCCGGCCGTTTCT
>CAZRDA010000332.1:0-2418 GCA_964598715.1 uncultured bacterium
CGTGCCCGGGGGGAGCGGGGCCGTGGTGCGCGACGGCGACCTGCTCCGGAGCGACGGGCGCGGGATCCTTGGCGCCGACGATAAGGCAGGGTGCGCCGCCATTGTGGAGGCCCTGCGGGCGGCGGTGGAAGAGGGTATCCCGCGGGGCGACGTGGAAGTGGTCTTCACCATCTGTGAGGAGGTGGGCCTCCTGGGGGCAACCCACCTGGCCCTTGGGGGGCTTCGCGCCAAGGAGGCGCTCATTCTCGATGGCGACCTGCCGGGAAAAGCGGTCACCGCCGCCCCGTCGGCTGTCCGACTCGCGGCGCGCGTCTTCGGGCGGGAGGCCCACGCCGGGCTGCGGCCGGAGCAGGGGATCAATGCCATTCGGGTGGCCTCCGAGGCCATCGCTGCCATGCGGCTGGGGCGGCTAGACGAGGAAACGGTGGCGAACGTGGGAACCATCGAGGGCGGAAGCGCCGTCAACGTCGTCCCGGGCGTTGTCCGGATCCGGGCCGAGGCCCGGAGCCACGACGAGGAGAAACTGGCCGCCCAGGCCGCCCACATGCGGGCCTGCTTCGAGGCGGCGGCGGCGCGGCACGCGGTCACGGTGGACGGAACGCGCCATCAGGCCCGGGTGGAGGTCGAGGTCACCCGCCAGTACTCCCGCATGGCGGTGCCGGCGGAGGCGCGCCTCCTCGGTCTCCTCCGGGAGGCCGGCCGCCGGGTCGGGGTCGAGACCCGGACGCACCGGACCGGGGGCGGCCTGGATGCCAATGTCTTCAATGCCCGGGGGGTGCAGGCCCTCGCCATCGGCTGCGGACAGCGGGCCATCCACACGCCGGAGGAGCACTGCGTCCTGGCGGATACGGCGACCGCGGCGGCGCTCGTCCTGGAGGTGCTGCGTCTGAACGCGGGGGGATAGGCCGCCCGTAGGTCGGCAGAGTTCAGCCGCCCAGGGCTTCGTGGGAGTCGGCGTAGTTCTGGATCTGCCGGGCGAGCTGGATGTCCTGGAGGGAGACGCGCTTGGTAATCCGGTTGCTGCAGGCGAAGGTGACCCGGGAGCCCGTGATCCGGATCTCCGGATGCTCGCCGGTGATCTCCGCGAGGTCGGCGATGGTGTTCACGAAGGCCAGGGCCGTCCGGAAATCGGGGAAGTGGTACTCCCGAATGAGCGCCCGCCCGTCGTAGGTCCAGCCGGGCAGGTGAGCTAGGTGCCTCTGCAATTCCTCCTGCGCGCGCTGGTCCATCCCTCCGCCTCCGAGGTTCCTCTCTACTCCCCCCGCCACGACCGCGTCAAGATAGGAGTAGCAGCCTAGGGGGAGGGCGCAAGACCCAGGCGCAGGGCGCGGTTCGCGTTGTCGAAGGCGACGCGGCGAACGTCGGGCTCTGAGAGGCCGCGGCGGCGGAGTTCGCGGAGGGCCTTGGGGACAGAAAACAGGTCCAGCCCCCGGTACGGCACGTGATCCGAGTTGAGGAGGATCCGATCCGGCCCGTACCGGGTCACCATGTCGGCCACCCCGGCGGCGGGGACGGGGCGCTGGAGGGAGCCGGTGCTGATGCCGGCCCAGGCGCCCGTCTCCCGGTGGACGTATTCGATGATACTCTCGTCCACGTGGTCCACGATGAGTCGGCTGTGGTCCAGGCCGACCTTATTGATAATGGCCATGTCCCGCTCGAGGTAGTGGAGGCGGTGCCGCTCCTCGGGTGGCAGGTCGGCCCCACGCTTCGGGATCTGCTCCCCCGGGCGGCGGGGGGAGGAGGTGTGGAGGATCAGGGGGAGGTCGAGACCCTTGGCGAGTTCCACCTGGGCGGCGAAGCAGGCCTCCTGGTCCGCCATCGGCCAGGTGAGACCGAAGTGCTGAACCGGGTCGAGCCCCACCTCCCCGATGGCCACCACTGCCGGGTCCTTCGCCACCTCCGGGATCGCCTCCACCAGCCGCTCCCACTCCCGCACGCGCGTTACCGTCGAGACGGCCACCGCCACGAAGACCCGCACGAAGTGCCGCTTCTCGCTCAGGCGCGCGAAGCGGATGGGGTGGTCCCAGCAGCGGCGAATGTCGGCCGGGCCGGGAGGTTCGGTCAGGATCTCCCGATACACAGCCGGGTTCCCGGCCGAGATGACGCAGGCCACCATCCCGGACATGCTGAGTTCCTCCCAGGCGTCGTGGGGGAGGGCGTGGCTGTGGCAGTGGCTGTCAATGTAGGGGATCATGGGGGCCTCCGGCCGCGCGTTTCCCCCGTCATAACCGGCCCGGCCCAAGCGGTCAACGGAAATCTCCGCGCCCCTCGGCCCTAATCTTGCAAGCCGGGGGGGGCTGTCCCGCCCCAGGGAGGGTGCCGATGCCGGAGTTCCGCTTCCTCCAGGACCTGATCGTCGTCCTCTGCCTCTCGGTCCTGGTAGTCACCGTCTTCACCCGCTTCCGCCTCCCCACCATC
>CAZRDA010000333.1:0-2411 GCA_964598715.1 uncultured bacterium
CGGGGCCCGGGGGCCGGGGCGGCGCCGGCGACAGGACCCGGACGTTGTCACGTTGATTCTGTCGTGTGTATTAGAGCCAGCGGAGCCGGACCATCGCGTAGTACACGGGAGCCGCGAAGAGGAGGCTGTCCAGGCGGTCCAGGAAGCCCCCGTGCCCCGGGATGAGCCTCCCCGTGTCCTTGACGCCGGCACTCCGTTTGCACAGCGACTCCGCCAAATCCCCCACCTGCCCCGCGACCGCCAGCACCGAGCCCACGAGCACCGCACCCCACCAGGGCAGAGACCCCCCGGCCATCTGCTGGAAGACGACCGAGGTCGCCGCCCCGGCCAGGACACCGGTCACGCTCCCCTCCACGGTCTTCTTGGGACTGACCCGCGGGGACAGGGGCGTGCGCCCCAGCGCCGTTCCCCCGTAGAAGGCGGCCGTGTCGGCCACCCAGGTGACCGCCAGGAGATACAGCAGGTGCTTCCGTCCCCCGGGGAGCCCTTGCAGGGCTGGCGCGAATGAGAGGAGCCCCCCCGCGTACAGGACCGGCAGGAGCGTCGCGGCGAATTGCCCGAGCCCGGGCTCGAGGCTCCCCGGCCGGAGGATCAGGGCAATCGCGGTCACAATCACGGCGAAGGCCAGAACCACGAGCGCCCCTTCGGGCCCCGTGGGCAGGGCCGGCGCCGCCGCGACGACCGCCGCCAAGACCGTCCCGACCGGCCGCGGCAGCGGGCCGAAGCGCGTGCCCAGCAGCCCGTAGAATTCCCACGCCATCAGTCCTCCCACCGTCGCCACCAGGGCAGCGAAAAGGAGGGGCGGACCGGACCAGACGATCCACAGGACCGGGGGGAGCAAGACCGCCGCGCTCAGGATCCGCTTCAGGTGCATCGGGACCTCCTCGGGGAAGGAACCCGGCGAGGGGCGGGGGGAGGCGGCGAGGGGCGCACCCGCTCCGGGCGGAGCGGGTCAGCCGCGACGACGGTGCGCGGCCACATCCGGCGGGAGGGGGGCGGGCCGGGGACAGCTCAAAACTCGAGGATCTCCTTCTCCTTCTTGGCCAGAAGGTCGTCCAGTTCCTTGATGATCCGATGGGTCAGGCTCTGGATCTCGTCGAGGCCTTTCCGGAGCCCGTCCTCGGAGATCTTCTTGTCCTTCTCGAGGGCCTTCAGGCGGTCGTTGCCGTCGCGGCGCACGTTTCGCACCGCCACCCGCCCGTCCTCGGCCAGCTTCCGGACGACCTTGGCCAGGTCCTTCCGCCGCTCTTCCGTGAGGGGCGGCATCGCCAGGCGGATCACCTTCCCATCGCTCGCTGGGGTGATCCCGAGGCCGGACTTCAGAATCGCCTTCTCGATCGCGGGGACGAGGGTCGGATCCCAGGGCTGGACCGTGATGAGGCGGGTCTCCGGGGTGGCGAGCGTCGCCACCTGGCTGAGCGGGGTGGGGGTGCCGTAGTACTCCACCCGGATGTGTTCCAGGAGTGCCGTGGAGGCCCGCCCGGTCCGGACCCCCCCCAACTCCCGCCCCACGGTCTCCAGCGACTTCCGCATGTCCCGCTCGACCTGGCTCAGGACCTGCTTGGCCACGCTTAGCGTCCCCGGACGATGGTGCCGGCCTTCTCGCCGAGGACGAGCCCCTTCAGCCGGCCCCGCTCCTGGAGGTTGAAGACCACGATGGGAAAGCGGTTGTCCATGCAGAGGCTGATAGCGGTGGAATCCATTACCCCCAGCTGCTTGCTCAGGACGTCAATGTAGGAAAGTTCCTCGAACTTGGTGGCGGTGGGATCTTTCTCGGGGTCGGCGGTATAGACCCCGTCCACGCGGGTGGCCTTGAAGACCACGTCCGCCCCCATCTCCATCGCCCTCAGCGCCGCGGCGGTGTCCGTCGAGAAGTAGGGGTTCCCGGTCCCCCCCACGAAGAGGACCACCCGGCCCTTCTCCAGGTGGCGGAGAGCCCTCCTCCGGATAAACGGCTCGGCGATCTCCCGCATCTCGATGGCGGTCTGAACCCGCGTGTCAATCCCGATCTTCTCCAGGGCATCCTGCAAGGCCAGCCCATTGATGACCGTGGCGAGCATCCCCATATAGTCGGCGGAGGACCGGTCCATCCCCTTCACGCTGGCCGCAAGCCCCCGGAAGATGTTCCCCCCCCCGATGACCACCGCGATCTGGATGCCGAGGGCGTGGACCGCCTGGATCTCCCCCGCGATAAACCGGACCACCTCCGGGTCAATCCCGTACCCGCGCTCGCCGGCCAAGGCCTCGCCGCTGATCTTGAGCAGGACCCGCCGGTAGACCGGCTCCCGATCCATCGCCGCTCCTAGTATGACTCCAACGAATTGTAAATAGCGCTCATGCGACGGCTCCCGTGCCGGGCTAAATGACGAGCATCACGAGGCCCGAGGGAGGAGGCGGCCGGAGGCGTACGC
>CAZRDA010000334.1:0-2407 GCA_964598715.1 uncultured bacterium
GGCCGAAACTTTATCCTGAGCACTGACAAGACGTACGACGTTATCATCTCCGAGCCCTCGAACCCCTGGATCGGTGGGATCGGGAACCTCTTTTCCCTGGAGTTCTATCAGATCGTGGCAGGCCGCCTGGCTCTAAACGGGATCATCTGTCAGTGGATCCAGGGCTATAATCTCTTTCCCCAGGATCTCCGAATGGTTGTCAAGACGCTGCGCACCGTTTTTCCTCACACGACAATCTGGAACACCAGACCGGGTGATTACCTCCTCATCGGGTCACGAGTCCCCCTTTCCCTTGACTACGAGAGCCTAGAGAATCGCTACAAGGCTCTCGCTACCCTCCGGGAGGATATGGCACGGGTCGGCCTTCGTTCACCGTTGTCTCTGTTAGCGGACTTTGTCCTGGGGGAGGAAGATACGGCCCGGTACGCGGATCGTGCCTGGCTGAATACCGACGACCTGCCTCTTCTGGAATTTTCGGCGCCCAATAGTCTCTACGCGGACACCGTTGCCCTCAACGCGTCCGTGATGGAGGGATTCAAGACGGCAGAATTTCCTCCGGGGAAGGGGCCCGGCCCTTCCACCCTGGGTTCTGCTCAGTTTCGGTACGATCTGGGCGTCGCGTTCGTGGAGAAGGGCAAGCCGGAGCGGGCGCGCGGAGAGTTCGACAAAGCGTTGCGTGTCAATCCCCGGCACGTGCCTTCTCTTCTCGAGCGGGGGAAGATTCTCCTCGCCATGCGGCTGCCGTTGAAAGCCCAGGAGGATTTCACGAAGGCGGTTGCGATCAATTCCAAAGAGGCGGAGGCCTACGCGCAGCTTGGACTCCTCTATCAGGCGCAGGGGATCCCCGCTCAGGTGGAGAGATATCTCCGGAGGGCCGCAGACTTGGAGCCCGGCAGCCCTCGCTATCACATCTTGCTGGCAGACTTCTATCGCACGGAAAAGAAGTTTCAGCAGGCTCTCCCGCACTATCTGTCGGCCCTGAAGACGTCCCCCGAGGAGGTGGCTCTTCTGGAAGCTCTGGCCTTCTCCTATCGGGAAGTGGGTCGGTACGACGAGGCGATCACCACACTGAAGAGGGCCCTCACACTGGACGAACGCAATCCGCACCTCCACTTCCGCTTGGGGGAGGTCTACATCCGGGTGAAACAGTATGACGCGGCCGCCCAGGAGTTTGGGGAGGCGGCGCGCCTGAACCCCCTGCTCCCGGCGGCGTACGTGGAGCTGGGGCGGCTCCACCTCCTCCAGCGCGAGCCGGACAAGGCGATTGGCGCGTGGGAGAGGGCCCTCCGCCTTGACCCCTCCAATGTGTCGCTTCGGCGGGAGCTGGAGGAGTTGTATGCCCGGGTGTCCTAACGCGTCCATCGGGAGAAAGGGCGACCACAGGTCGAACGTTTCCGTGACCTGGCCGCCCCCCACGGGGCTCGCCGGGACCGCGGGGCGGCAGGCCTGGGGCGCGTCCTTTACGCCAACGCCGCAAAAGTGCGAGTGCCGGTGGATCTGGAAAGAATCCTGGATGCCCTCGAGAGTCGCCAAGAGGAAGGCTCGCAGATGCTAGCGTTCCGTCTCCCCGCCCTCGGTTGCAGCGGTGGCGGCCTTCTCCGAAGGCCAGGAGGGGCTGCCGCGGCGGTGGGGCTGGTGGCCCTCGCCACGTACATCATGACACTGGGCTACGGGTTTGCCTTTGACGACCACTCTGTCATCCCCGTGGGCTGGCAGCTGGGCGCGGTGAGTCCCCTGGAAGTCCTGGGGGCCCCGGTGCGTGCGGACACGATCGTCCTTCCCTACTACCGCCCCCTGACAGCCCTCACCTACTGGTTGGACGGCTTCCTCTGGCACGGGAACCCCGGCGGGTTCCACCTGACGAATGTCCTGCTGCACGCGCTGGTGAGCGTGCTGGTCCTGGAGGTGGCGCGGCGCCTCCTCCCGGCCGGTCCGGCCCCTCTCCTGGCCGGCCTCCTCTTTGCCGTGCACCCGGTCCATGTGGAGGCCGTGGCCTGGGTGCAGGGGCGAGTGGACCTCCTGTCAGCGGCCGGCATCCTCCTGGCCCTCCTGCTGGGACTCGCGGGGGCGGAAGCGGCGGGGGGGCGGAGAGTCCTGTGCTGGGCGGCCTCGGCGCTGGCCTTCCTCCTGGCCTTGCTGGCGAAGGAGGTGGCGGTGGTGGCGCCGCTCCTCACGGCCGTCGTCCTAGCCGGGCAGCCCGGCCGGGGAGGCTTCCGGCGGGTGCAGGAGTGCCGGCCCCTCTTCGGCCTCCAGGGGCTGGCGTTGCTCCTCTACCTGGGGCTTCGGACCACGGCACTGGGTTCGCCGGCGCTCGGCATCCTCGGCGGGCCGCCCCTCGGGGACAGGGTCCTGCTGGCCCTCCGGGTGATCCCCGTCTACCTGCGCCTCCTCCTCTGGCCGGTGGGCC
>CAZRDA010000335.1:0-2386 GCA_964598715.1 uncultured bacterium
TGGGAGTACCTCTTCTACGTGGACTTCGAGGGGCACGGGGAGGACCCGCAGGTGGAGCGGGCCCTCGCGCGCCTCGCGGAGCAGTGTCTCTTCCTCAAGGTGCTCGGCTCCTACCCCAGCGAGAAGAAGCGCGCCCCCTCCATCTAGGAGACCGCATGGCCCGGTCACTGAGCGCCATGGCCTCCCCGCACCTGGCTTCCCTCCTCCCCTACAGCCCGGGAAAGCCGATCGAGGAGGTCGAACGGGAGTTCGGGGTGGCCGGCGCGGCCAAGCTGGCCAGCAACGAAAACCCGTTCGGTCCCTCGCCGCTCGCCGTCAAGGCGATCCGGGAAGCCGCCGCTGGCGTCCACCGGTACCCGGACGGGGCTGGGACCGTCCTCAGGGCGCGTCTGGCGGAGCACCTGGGGGTGGAGGCAGCCCAGATTGCCCTGGGCAACGGTTCGAACGAACTCCTCGACTTGGTGGCGCGGATCTTCCTGGAGCCCGGGGACGAGGCCGTGATGGCGTGCCCCGCCTTCATCGTTTACCGGATGGCCTGCCAGGCCCTCGGGGCGTCTGCCGTGGAGGTGTCCTGCCGGGACTTTGTCCACGACCTTGAGAAGATGGGCGCGGCGGTAACGTCCCGGACCAAGCTCGTCTTCGTGGGCAACCCCAACAACCCCACGGGGACGGCACTCTCCCCGGCGGCGCTGGAGGCCTTCGTCCGCCGCCTTCCCCCGGAGCCGCTCCTGGTCCTGGATGAGGCGTACTGGGAGTTCCTGCCGGATCCCGAGCGCCCGCGCAGCCTGGACTGGGTCCGGGAGGGGCGCCGCTGCTTCGTCCTGCGGACCTTTTCCAAGGTGTACGGGCTGGCCGGGCTCCGGATCGGCTACGGCGTCGGCCCGCCCGAGCTGATCGGCCTCCTGGACCGGCTCCGGGCCCCCTTCAACGTGAACGCCCTGGCCCAGGTGGCCGCGGTCGCCGCCCTCGAGGACGGCGGGCACCTCACGCGAACCGTCGCCGGGACGGCGGCGGGCCGGGCGGCGCTTGTCGCCGGCCTCACCGCCCTCGGATTCCCTCCGGTGCCGAGCGTGACCAACTTCCTGCTGGTGGACGTGCGGCGGGACGGAGCAGCCGTGACCGAGGCCCTGCTCCGCCGGGGGGTCATCGTGCGCCCCATGGGGGGGTATGGCCTACCCAGCCACCTGCGCATCACGGTCGGGACGCCCGAAGAGAACGCCCGGGCCCTGGAGGCGCTGAGGGTGGTCCTGGCCGCCTGAGGAAGGAGCGGTATGGTCATCGTCATGCGGAGCGGCGCGAGCCAGCAGGAGATCGACCAGGTCGCCAAAAAAATCTCGGCGCACGGGCTGACGCCCCACATTTCCCGGGGGGCGGAGCGGACCATCATCGGGGCCATCGGGGATGAGCGGATCCTCCGGGAGGTCGCCCTGGAGGCGCTTCCCGGGGTCGAGAAGGTTCTCGCAATCCTCAAGCCCTTCAAACTGGCGAGCCGGGACTTCAAGCCCGAGAAGAGCGTGATCGGCGTCAACGGGGTGGAGATCGGCGGGAACAGGATCGCCGTGATCGCCGGCCCCTGCTCCGTCGAGGGGCGGGAGATGGTCCTGGAGGTGGCCCGGACCGTCCGGGCGGCCGGCGCGCACCTGCTCCGGGGCGGGGCCTTCAAGCCCCGGACCTCTCCCTATACCTTCCAGGGGCTGGGGGAGGAGGCGCTCCGGTACCTGGCGGAGGCCCGGGAGGCGACTGGGCTCCCGATCGTCACCGAGTTGATGGATCCCCGGGACGCGCCGCTCGTTCTGAAGTACGCCGACCTCATCCAGATCGGGGCGCGGAACATGCAGAACTTCCGCCTGCTGAAGGAGGTCGGGACGCACCGGAAGCCGGTCCTGCTCAAGCGCGGGATGAGCAGCACGATCAGGGACCTGCTCATGTCGGCCGAGTACATCCTCTCCGAGGGGAACTATAACGTCATCCTCTGTGAGCGGGGAATCCGGACCTTCGAGGACTTCACCCGGAATACCCTGGACCTGAGCGCGGTCCCTGCCCTGAAGTCCCTCACCCACCTGCCGGTCATCGTGGACCCGAGCCACGCGACCGGAAAGTGGGACCTGGTGCCCGCCATGGCGCTTGCGGCGGTTGCCGCCGGGGCGGACGGCCTCATGGTGGAGGTGCACCCCAAGCCGGAGGACGCCCTCTCGGACGGCCCGCAGGCGCTGGTACCGAAGCGCTTCGAGCGCCTCATGGCGGATCTGACGGCGCTCGCACCGGTGGTGGGGCGGACGGTGTAGTGCCGTGCCAACTGACGTCGCCCCACGTCGTTCTCCGACCCCCCTGCGGGTGGTGCCCGCGGCGGTCCTCAACGTACAAGAAGCGTACGCCTCCGGCCGCC
>CAZRDA010000336.1:0-2383 GCA_964598715.1 uncultured bacterium
CCGAGCGCCCCTTGGCCGTCGCGGTCGGGGAGGTGAGCCGCGGCTTCCGGTTCCCGGCCCTCAGGGTCATCCTGGTCACGGAGGGGGAGCTCTTCGGGACGCGTCGCCTGCCGCCCCCCCGCAAGGCGGCCCGCCCCGGGGCCGCGCTACGGGCCCTCGAGGAGATGGTCCAGGGCGACCTGGTGGTGCACGTGGACCACGGGATCGGGCGCTACCAGGGGCTGCAGCGCCTGAGCGTCGCGGAGCAAGATGGGGACTACCTGATCCTTGAGTACGCCGGCGCCGACCGCCTCTACGTCCCCGTCGAGAAGATGGGCCTGGTCCAGCGCTACGTCGGAGCGGAGGCGCGCCCGCCGGCCCCGGACCGGTTGGGCGGAAACGCATGGGCCAGGGCCAAGGCGAGGGTGAAGGCTTCCGTCCGGGCCCTGGCCAAGGAACTCACGCAACTGTACGCCGCCCGCCAGATCCTCCCGGGACACGGCTTCTCGCCCGACACGCCCTGGCAGCGGGAGTTCGAGGCCTCCTTCCCCTACGCGGAGACGTCGGACCAGTCGGCGGCCATCCGGGCGGTCAAGGCGGACATGGAGGGGGCCCGGCCCATGGACCGCCTCATCTGCGGAGACGTGGGCTACGGCAAGACGGAGGTGGCCATGCGGGCCGCCTTCAAAGCCGCCATGGACGGCAAGCAGGTCGTGGTCCTGGTCCCGACCACGGTCCTGGCGATGCAGCACTTCTCCTCCTTCAGCGAGCGGTTCGATCCCTTCCCTCTGAAGGTCGAGATGCTTTCCCGCTTCCGGAGTCGCCGGGAGCAGCAGGCGGTCCTCCAGGGCCTCCGCGACGGGACCGTGGACATCGTCATCGGGACCCACCGGCTCCTGCAGCGGGACGTCCGCTTCCGGGACCTGGGCTTGCTTGTGGTGGACGAGGAGCAGCGCTTCGGCGTGGCGGCGAAGGAGCGGCTGAAGCACCTCCGCCGGGAGGTGGACGTCCTCACCCTCACCGCGACCCCGATCCCCCGCACGCTGCACATGGCGATGCTGGGGGTGCGGGACGTGAGCACCATCGAGACCCCCCCCGAGGACCGCCTGGCGATCCGGACCTACATCTGCCGCTTCGATCCGGCCGTCATCCAGGAAGCGGTCGAGCGGGAAATGGGCCGGGGGGGGCAGGTCTTCTTCGTCCACAACCGCGTGGAGAGCATCCAGACGCTGGGCCGCTATCTCCAGCGGCTCCTGCCCCACGCGCGCATCGCCATCGCGCATGGGCAGCAGCCGGAGGCGGCGCTGGAGAGGGTGATGGTGGACTTCTACGCCCGCAAGTACGACCTGCTCCTCTGCACGACGATCGTCGAGTCCGGCCTGGACATCCCCACCGCCAACACCATCATCGTGAACCGGGCCGACCGCTTCGGGCTCGCGCAGCTCTACCAGCTCCGCGGGCGGGTCGGGCGCGATCGTCACCGGGCGCACGCCTACCTCCTCATCCCCCGGGAGGAGGGCCTGAGCGACCTGGCCCGCCGGCGCCTCCAGGTGCTCGCGGAATTCACCGAACTCGGCTCCGGCTTCAAGATCGCGGCCCGGGACCTGGAGATCCGGGGGGCGGGGAACCTCCTCGGGGCGGAGCAGCACGGGCAGATCAGTGCGGTCGGCTTCGACCTCTACTGCCGCCTCATCCAGGAGACCATGGAGGAGATCAAGGGGCAGCCGCTCGATCGCGCCGTGGACCCGGCCATCCGGCTCCCGGCGGAAGCCCTCCTCCCGGACACGTATGTGGACGACCCTGCCGTCCGCCTGGCCCTCTACAAGCGGCTGGCGGCGGTCGAGGAGGAGCCGGCCCTGGAGGAGATGGGAGTGGAACTTGCCGACCGGTTCGGGCCCCTTCCGCTCGAGGTGACCTGGCTGCTCACCGGAGTGGCGTTGCGCCTGCTCGCCCGCCGCCTGCGCGCCGTGGAAGTGGACCTCCGCTCCCCCGCCGTCCGAATCCGTCTGGACGGGAAGCCGGCCGTAGATGGGGCCGCGGCGGCCGCGCTCCTGAAGGAGGCCCGGGGACGGCTCCGGTACGGACCCGAGGATACCCTCACGTGGCGCTCGGGCGAGGAGGATCCGGTGGCGCGGGCCGCCGCGGTGAAAAATGTATTGCGGCGGCTGACGGGGACTTGCTAGGGTGGCTCCGCGTTCGGGGGTGGGGAAGGGCGCGGCGCGGGCAGGCCGCGCGGGAGGAGGACCGGTGGCGTGGCGGCAGTGGGGGGTCCTGGCGGGGGCGACGGTTCTGGTGGCCTGCGCCGGAGGATCCGACGAGCAGGTGGTGGTCCGGGTGAACCAGACCCGGGTGACGGCGGCGGAGTTCCGGCGCAGGCTGGACCTGGAGCGGGAGCGGGTCCCGG
>CAZRDA010000337.1:0-2368 GCA_964598715.1 uncultured bacterium
ACGGGGGCCGTGGGGCGGCATCCGGCGCCACCCGGACTTTTTGTCACACGATTTATCTCGTTTGTATTAGGCGAGGTCCTCCGTCCGCAGAAGCTTGATCCCGGCCCGCTTCATCTCCTCCAGCGCGCGGGCTGAGTCCCCCGGCTGGACCTCCACCCCCCGGATCGCGTCCTCAAGGACCGTCGTCTCGAAGCCGTGCTTCACCGCGTCCAGGGCCGTCGCCTTGACGCAGTAGTCGGTGGCCAATCCTCCCACGAAGACCCGCCGGATGCCCCGCTTCCGGAGCAGGTCCGCCAGGTCCGTCCCCTGGAAGCCGGAGTAGGCCTCCTCGTCGGGACGGGTGGCCTTCGAGACCACGTGGGCCACCCGATCGGTCGCGAGGTCCGGGTGGAAGTCCGCCCCCCGGGTCCCGGAGACGCAGTGCACGGGCCAGATCCCCCCCTGCGGCTTGAAGGAGCAGTGGGTGGGGGGATGCCAGTCCCGGGTGGCGACCGTGAGCGCCCGGACCCGCCTGATGAGCCCGTTCAGGGCCGGCACCACCTTGTGCCCCTCGGACACGGGGAGGGCCCCGCCGGGGCAGAAGTCGTTCTGCACGTCCACCAGGATGATCGCGTCGCGCTCGGCGTTCACACGCTCGACCGCCATGGCCCTCCCCTCCCCGCGGCCCGCGGCCGCGTGCGCTCATCCTAGCGAACGCCCGGCGCCGGGGTCAACCTCCCCGCGGGCACTCGACCCCCCCCGGCGACTCGGGCGGCGCCGACGGCGCGGCGGTCTTTACGGGGCCTTGTAGGCCGGGAGGGCCAGCGAGCGCATGTAGGCGATCACATCCCAGATCTGCTGGTCCTTCAGTTGGGTCCCCCAGGGGGGCATCATCTGGGACTTCTGGACCGCCGGCCCCCCCTGCTTGACGATGGTAAACAGGTAGGTATCGGTGAGGATGTTCATCCGGGTCCCGTCCGCGTGGTTGCCCGGCCTGACCGGAAGGCCTGCGGACACGGGGCCGTCCCCCTTCCCTGCCACGCCGTGGCAGGACGAACACCACTTGTTATAGAGTTCCCGCCCCGCCTTCGGGTCCCCCCGCGCCGCCGCGGCCGGGGCGGCGAGCAGGGCCAGCCCGACCAGGAGCCCGATTCCCTTGTCCATCACGCTCTGCATCGGGCTCCTCCGCAGAATACAACGCCCGGAGAACAGGCGAGGCCGGGGGAAACACTCTCCCCCGGCCTGTTGGTGCGGCGCCCGCTTCTGACGCGCGGCGCGGCGGTTTGAGGTCTGGTTAGAACTGATCTTCTTCCGTTGATCCCTCCATGGCGAGCGTGGAGGAGAGCCCCTCCATGGCGACCTGGGTGACGTCGTCGAAGTACCCGGCGCCCACGAATTCCTGGTGCTTCGTGGCCTCGTAGCCGCTCGATTCCGCCCCGAACTCGCTCTCCTGGAGCTCCGCGTACGCCGCCATCCCGCGCTTGCTGTACTCCCTGGCCAGGGTGAACATGCTGTAGTTGAGCACGTGGAACCCCGAGAGGGTCACGAACTGGAACTTGTAGCCCATCATGGCCAGGTTCTCTTGGAAGGCCAGGAGTTCCTTCTCGTCGAGATGGAGTCTCCAGTTGAACGATGGGGAGCAGTTGTAGGCGAGGAGCTTGCCGGGGTGGTGCTTGTGGATCTCCGCGGCGAACTCCCGCGCTTCGCCGAGGTCGGGCTTGGCCGTCTCGAACCAGACGAGGTCGGCATACGGGGCGTAGGCGAGACTCCGGACGATGGCGGCAGGAATGCCCGGCTTCACCCGGAAAAACCCTTCGTGGGTCCGCTCGCCGGTGAGGAATCGCTGGTCGTAGGGGTCAGCGTCGCTCGTCAGGAGGGTCGCGCTGTTCGCGTCGGTGCGCGAGATCAGGACCGTCTCGACGCCGCAGACGTCCGCGGCCAGCCTGGCGGCCACGAGCTTGGTCTTGAATTCCTGCGTCGGGATCAGCACCTTGCCGCCCAGGTGCCCGCACTTCTTCACGGAGGCGAGTTGGTCCTCGAAATGCACGCCACCCGCGCCCTGCTCGATCATGTCCTTCATGATCTCGAACGTCTGGAGGGGGCCTCCGAAGCCGGCCTCGGCGTCCGCGACGAGCGGCGCGAGCCAGTAGGTCCCGTTGTCCCCTCGCCTGTGGTGGACCTGATCCGCACGCAGGAGGGCGTTATTCAGCCGCCGGATCAGCGCTGGCACGCTGTCGGAGGGGTAGAGGCTCTGGTCGGGGTACATCTGCATGGCCTCGTTGATGTCGGCCGCCACCTGCCAGCCGCTCACGTAGATGGCCTTCAGGCCCGCAGCCACCTCCTGGATCGCCTGATTCCCGGTGACGGCGCTGAGGACGGGCACGTACGG
>CAZRDA010000338.1:0-2365 GCA_964598715.1 uncultured bacterium
AGCTCCAGGTGCTGGACCGGCTGAAGTCGGAGTTCCTCTCCAGCGTCTCGCACGAGCTCCGGACCCCGCTGAACGCGATCAAGGGTTCGATTGACAACCTGCTCGACGGGGCGGCCGGGCCGGTGGCGGGGGAGCAGCGGACGGTCCTCGCCCGAGCGAAGGGGAGCGCGGACCGGCTGGTCCGCCTGGTCAACGATCTGCTGGATCTGGCCAGGATCGAGGCGGGGAAGGTGGAGCTTGCCCGCCGGCCGATCCGGCTCCGGGAGGTCGTTGCGGAGGCGCTTGACGCGGCCCGGCCACTCGCGGAGGAGAGGCACCTTCGCCTGGAGTTCACGGCCCCGGCCCAGGAGGTGATCGTCTCGGCCGACCGGGACCGCCTCCACCAGGTCCTGATGAACCTCTTGAGCAACGCCATCAAGTTCAGCCCTCCCGGTGGGAGGATCCGGGTGGAGGTGGCCCGGGAGGGGGCGGCCCTGATCCGGACCGATGTCTGCGACGAGGGGGAGGGGATCCCAGAGGCGGAGCAGGAGCGGATCTTCGAGAAATTCCACCAGGTCGCCGTGGGCCCGGGCGGGAAGCGGACCGGGTCAGGGCTCGGGCTTGCCATCGCGAAGAGCCTGATCGAGCTGCAGGGGGGCCGGATCTGGGTCCGCAGCAGCCTGGGGCAGGGGGCCACGTTCTCCTTCACCCTGCCGGCCATGCCGGGAGCCTGAGGGGCCGATGCGCAGCGGGCGGGTCCTCATCGTAGATGACGACGCGGACAACCGCGAGACCCTCCGGGACCGTCTCCGCCTCCTGGGCTTTGAGGCGGGAGGGGCAGGGTCGGGGCGGGAGGCGTTAGCCATGCTTCCCGAGTTCGACCCCGCCCTCATCCTCCTGGACCTCCAGATGCCCGAGATGGGCGGGATCGAGTTCCTCCAGACGATTCGGGCCCAGGGGGTCACGACCCCCGTCATTGTGGTGACGGCGTACGGGAGTCTCGAGAAAGCTGTCCAGGCGATGCGGGAGGGCGCCTACGACTTCATCATCAAGCCCTACGACCCGGCCCACCTGGAGGTGGTGATTGACCGGGCGCTGGAGCGCGAGCGGTTGCATCGGCAGACCCGCCTGCTCCAGGGGCAGATCGAGGCCCAGCACGGCGCCCTCGTGGGGGAGGGCCCTGCCATGCGCCCGGTCCTCGCGATGGCCCGGCAGGTGGCCGACTCCTCCGCCACCGTGCTGCTGATCGGGGAGAGCGGGACCGGGAAGGAAATGGTCGCTCGCCAGGTCCACCAGTGGAGCCCCCGGCGCTCCCGCCCGTTCATGCCCGTCAACTGCGCCGCCCTCTCCGAGGCGCTGATGGAGAGTGAGTTGTTCGGCCACGTGCGGGGGGCCTTCACCGGCGCCGTCAGCCAGAAGAAGGGCCTGTTCGAAGAGGCCCAGGGGGGGACCATCTTTCTGGATGAGGTGGGGGATACGCCCCCGCCGATCCAGGGGAAGCTGCTGCGCGTCCTGCAGGACCGGGAGGTTCGGCCCGTCGGCAGCACGCGCAGTACCCGCATTGATGTCCGGATGATCGCGGCCACAAATCGGGACCTGGGGAAGCTGGTCGCGGAGGGGAAGTTCCGGGAGGACCTGTACTACCGCCTGAACGTGGTGAGTCTTCCCCTCCCGCCCCTGCGGGAGCGCCCCGAGGACCTGGCTCCCCTGGTGAAGCACTTCCTCCAGCGCTTCGCCCGCGAGATGAAGCGGCCCGTGCCTCGCCTCACCCCCGAGGCGGAGGGGCTCCTCACGCGATACCACTGGCCCGGCAACGTCCGGGAGCTCCAGAACGTGATGGAGCGGGCGGTCGTTCTCACAACAGCGGGGCAGAAAATCGAGCCGGCTGTCCTTGCACCGGCCCTGCAAGGGCAGCCCTCGGGCGACGCCCTCCCCCTGCACCTGCCCTTCCACGACGGGGTCAAGGCGTTCAAGCGCCAGACCCTTCGCCACGCTCTGGAGCGAACCGGGGGTAACCAGACCCAGGCCGCCCGTCTTCTTGGACTCCAGCCGACGTATTTCTTCCGCCTGATGCGGATGCTGGGCCTCAAGCCACCCAAATCAGCCTGATCCCGTTACGTCGCCACCACCCCTCACCCTTCCTCCATCTCCCCCTTTCCAGCTCTCGATTCCGAACGAGTGGTGTGGCCGCGGCAGCCGCGCAGCGATTGAGCGGTGCTGAACCCTATCTCCACGCTCGAGTCCGAACGAGTGATGTGGCCGGCAGGGCAGCAAACAGAGTTGGGTTGAGAAGATTTGTCTTTACAAATAGTTATCCACTATTCTATAAAGTTAATTCTTGAGAGGAGATACCTTCGGTCGGAAGGCCGCGCAGACCGTGCCGGCG
>CAZRDA010000339.1:0-2359 GCA_964598715.1 uncultured bacterium
GACGCCATTGCCGCCGTCCGCAATGCGCAGGGGCTGCGCAGCGGGCGTCATCAGCCCCTCACCCCTGCCGCCGTCGCGTGGATCCGGTACACGTATCACCTCCGCACACCGGGCTCGGATCCCCGCATGGCCGCCCGCCTGGATGCGCGCCCAGACGGCCGGTACTCCACGCGCGCCCTGGCGATGCAGCTGGGGGTGACCATTTCGACGGTGCATTCCTGGCGCAAACATGGGACTCATGCCGGCCATCCAAGAGACTCCCGGCGGACCGTGGTGGCACCCCGTGACTCCTGCAGTGCTCGCGCGGAACGTGTCAATGATTTTGAGACACCTCGAACGCACATTTAATGTCGTCGCTCCGCACTTGCCCCTGCTGGGCCGGGCGGGTTGATCCACACGGCCTCGGGAAGGACGGGTGGTTGAGGTGGGCGCCGGACAAAGCGTTCCGGATGTACCTTGTAGGCGCTCAGCAAGACCTGTTGGCGGGCTTGCAGGACCCCTGATGCCCGCCGCGTGTGCACCACCTCTGGCGTGAGGAGCGCGAGGGCCGTATGATGGTGCTCGGTGTTGTACCATGTGAAGAACCACTGGCAGAAGACCCGGGCATCTTCGATGGAGCCAAAGCGGTTCGGGAAGTGCGGCTGATGCTTGAGGGTTTTGAACTGGCTCTCCGAGTACGGGTTGTCATCAGAGACATGCGGTCGGCTATGCGTCTTGGTGACTCCCAAATCCGCCAACAGGAATGCGACGGGCTTGGAGGTCATCGCTGAGCCGCGGTCGGCATGCAGGGTGAGCTGCCCTGGGGCGATGGTCTGCTTGGCGCACGTCTCCTGGATCAGCCGCTCTGCCAGGGTCGCGCTCTCGCGATGGGCCACCATCCAGCCGACCACATAGCGGCTGAAGATGTCTAGAATGACGTACAGGTAGAAGTAGGTCCACGTGGTCGGACCTAGCAACTTGGTGATATCCCAGGACCACACCTGATTGGGCGCCGTTGCCAACAACTCTGGCTTCCGATAGACGGGATGCCGAAGCTGGTTGCGGCGTTCACGGACTTCCTCTGCTGCGGCCAGCAGGCGATACATCGTCCGCACCGAACAGAGGTAGATCCCTTCGTCAAGTAACGTGGCATACACCTCCGCTGGGGCCTTGTCCACGAAGCGCTCCGTGTGCAGCACCGCTACGATGGCTGCGCGCTCCGCCGCGCGCAGGGCGCGCGCCGGGGTCGGTCGAGCGGGAAGAGCCTGGGCGGCATCCTGTGCCCGACGGTCGCGGTACCAAGCCGCGCGAGGCACTGCCAAAGCGCGGCAGGCCGGCGCGATCCCCACCGTGCGCGCGAGTTCGGCCACGGCCGCCATTAGCGGGGCTCTCCGCGGTCGGAGCTCTGCAGGGAGATCCCCAGCAGCTCGGAAACTTTTTTTTGGACCTCGATAATGATCTCAGCCTGCTTGAGCTGTTGCTCCAGTTGCTGCTTGTCTCGCTCCAACTCGGCCACCCGACGGACGAGGGGAGAGCGCTCCTGGGGCCTACGGCCGCGCTTCCTCGACGCCAGGGCCTCTAGGCCGCCCTGCTCCCACTGGCGCCGCCACGTCGTGAGGTGCGACGAATATAACCCCTCGCGCCGTAATAAGGCCCCGAGTTGGCCGGCCTCTGCGCGCGTGTCAGCCTCACGCAAGATGCGGAGCTTGTATTCGGCGGTGAATCGCCGGCGCACCGCCTTCTCCGACACTTCCGGATCGGGCGGAACTGCTCGAGTCGGCATCGGTTGCGTGGCCCCCTCTGTCCTGGTTCGTTTCCCATCGCTGTGTTTGGATTCCTCAGTCCCCAACCATGTCATCGTGGGGGTCATCGGTTCTCTTGGCATCGGTGTTTCACCTCCCCGCCCTTCACTAATTTAACATAGGGGAGGTGTCTCATCTATATTGGCACAGAGGGAAATGCTTGAGTAGCTCGTGCATTGACATGCTCTGATACCAGCGTGCCATCTCCATGCGAGCGGCAACGATGTCGCCTTGGGCAATACGTGCCTCAAGTTCGCGCATTCGAGAGAGATAGCCCAGAGATTCAGCGAGCACTTCACACACAGTGAGCCCACGCAGTAGGGTCCCATCAAGGTCAAAGACTGCGAGACAACGGTGCACTGCATCCATGTTTGTGCCCTCGTTCTTTCATAGGAGACAACTTCGTGAGGGAAGCCGAACGCCAGCGGTGAGCGGCGGGCAAAACGCGTAAGCGTTTTGCCCGTCAGCTCCACTGCCATGTTGAACTAAGCGCTGCGCGCAGCTGAAAAACCGCCAAGGCCAGGGTCTTTGTGGCCCTCGGCTGCCTGTTGTGCCACTGCGTGATGTGGCACGGTTGC
>CAZRDA010000340.1:0-2358 GCA_964598715.1 uncultured bacterium
CCGTAGGCCTCGCCGTACTCGGGTCGGGAGCTCCGGTGGAGAATGCCGGTCGGCAGGGAGACCTTGCCCAGGGCCTGAAGCATCTCGGCCGGCGTCCCGAGCTTGTTCCTCCGGCCATGGATCTCCGGGCAGGTGGTCAGGACCTCGATAAAGGTAAACCCGCGATGCTGAATCCCCTCCGCCATCATCTTTTCCAGGGGGATGGTCCGATAGGCCGTCCCCCGGCCCACGAAGGTCCCCCCGGCCGCCTCCACCAGGCGGCAGGCGTCGAAAGCGGGCTCGATGTTCCCGTAGGGGGTCGTGGTGGCGAAGAGCCCTTCCGGCGTCGTGGGGGCCACCTGCCCCCCCGTCATCCCGTAGATCTGGTTGTTGAAGAGGAGACAGGTGAGGTCGATGTTCCGCCGCGCCGCGTGGATCAGGTGGTTCCCGCCGATGGCCAGGCCGTCCCCATCCCCCGTGACGACGATGACCGTGAGCTCGGGCCGGGCCAGTTTCAGGCCGGTGGCGAAGGCCAGCGGCCGACCGTGCGTGGAGTGGAGCGTGTTGCAGTCCACGTAGCCCGAGAGGCGGCTGGAGCAGCCGATCCCGGAGACGATCGCCACCCGGTCCTTCGATAGGCCCAGGCGGTGGATGGCCCGCAGCAGCGCCTTGAGGACGATGCCGTCCCCGCACCCCTTGCACCAGATGTGGGGGAGCATCTCCTGGCGGAGGTAGGAGGCGTAGTCGAACACTCACACCTCGAGACGCGATCGCGTCGGGGCGAAGTCCCCGCCCAGGACGGGGAGCGCGCTGCGCCGACCCAGCGCGCCCGCCCGGAGAGTCCGCAGGATCTCCTGGGGCGAGATGGGCTCCCCGCTGACCTTGAAACAGCCGACCACATCCGCCCCTCCCCGGCTTGCCCGCTCCACCTCCCCGGCGATCTGCCCCAGGTTCATCTCAGCCACGACGATGGCCCTCACCCGTTCCGCCAGCTTCCCCACTTCCGCGTGGGGAAAGGGCCAGAGGGTGATGGGCCGGAAGAGACCGGCCCGCACCCCCTCCGCTCGGGCCATCCGGACGGCGGCTCTGGCCGAGCGGGCGGTGACGCCGTAGGCAAGAACGGCGACCTCGGCGTCGTCCAGGAGGAAGGTCTCAAAGGCCACGATCTCCTCCCAATGCCGCTCAATCTTCCGATGGAGCCGCCGCTGCACGGCTTCGACGACCCGCGGGTCCTGCGTGGGCAACCCCCGCTCGTCGTGGGCCAGGCCGGTGACGTGATAGCGATACCCCTCCCCGAAGCTCGCCAGGAGCGGCACGCCATCGTCGGTCTCCCCATAGGGGAGGTACTCCTCGGGCGGCCCCGTCGGCCGCTTCCGCTCGATCAACGTGATCGCCGGGGGATCGGGGACCACCGTCTTTTCCCGCATGTGGCCGATGATCTCATCGTAGAGGAGGATCACGGGAGTGCGGCAGAGCTCGCCGAGATTGAAGGCCTGGATGGTCAGGTCGTAGACCTCCCGGGCGGAGGCAGGGACCAGGGCGATGATGGGATGATCGCCGTGGGTCCCCCAGCGGGCCTGCATGACGTCCCCCTGGGAGGGGGACGTGGGAAGGCCAGTGCTGGGCCCCCCCCGCATGACGTTGACGACAACGCAGGGAATCTCCGTGTAGATGGCGAAGCCCAGATTCTCCTGCTTTAACGAAAAGCCGGGGCCGCTCGTCGCCGTCATGGCCTTCAGGCCCCCGAGCGAGGCCCCGATGCACGCGGCCATGGCGCCGATCTCGTCCTCCATCTGGATGAACTTGCCCCCCACCTTCGGGAGGCATTTCGCCAATTCTTCGGCGATCTCGGAGGAAGGGGTGATCGGGTAGCCGGAGAAGAAACGGCATCCCGCGACGATGGCCCCGCGAGCGCACGCCTCATTTCCTTGCATCAAGCGAACGGTCTCGCCCACGGTCTCCTTCTTTTTCTTGGCCTATTCGACGACGATGGCAAAATCGGGGCAGAGGAGTTCGCACAAGAGGCACTTGTTACAGGCCAGCAGGTTTACAACCATTACCTTCCCCAGGCCATTCATGGCCAAGCACTTCTTCCGGCAAACCTGGACGCAGATCTCGCAGCCTTTACACCACTCCTCCTGGACCTTGATGACCTGCTTCTCAGTGACGTAGACCTTGAACGGCCTGGAAGCTGTCCCGTTCACGGCATCCGCCTCAAAGAGATCACCCTTGGCTGCAAGCCCATTCATCTCAGCCCCCGCTAGCGTCGCAGCTCCAGCAGCACATAGTCACGCCGATCGGACCCCGCATACACCTGCCTCGGCCGGACGATCTTCTGCTCCGCGTCCAGCAGCATCTCCTCCCACTGGGCCAGCCAGC
>CAZRDA010000341.1:0-2334 GCA_964598715.1 uncultured bacterium
CCCAGGACCGGCAGGCCGCGGCCCTGATGGGGATCAACACGGACCGGATGTTCGCGCTGGGCTGGGGGGTCGGCGGGGCCTGCGTGGGAGTGGCGGGGGCCTTTCTTGCGACGTTCTTCTCCGTGTTCCCCGAGGTCGGGAACACCTTCGGCCTCCTCGCGTACGTGACAGTGGCCCTCGGCGGGTTCGGGAGCATCCCCGGCGCCCTGGTAGCCGGGGTCATCATCGGGCTCCTCGAGGTGCTGGCCGGCCTCTTCATCGCCCCCGCCTTCAAGTACGTGGCGGTCTTCCTGCTCTACCTGGGGGTCGTTCTGGTCCGGCCGCAGGGCCTCCTCGGGAAATTCTAGATGCGACGCTCCACCGTACTTCTGCTCGCGGTCCTGGTTCTCGCGGCCCTGGCCGTCCCCCTCGTCGCCCGGCTCCCGTATCACCGGGATCTGGTGATCAAGGTCCTCCTCTTCGGGATGCTGGCCCAGGCATGGAACATCCTGGCCGGCTACTGCGGGCAGATCTCGTTGGGCCACGCGGTCTTCTTCGGGACCGGCGCCTACGCCTCGACGCTCTTCCAGATGGAGGCCGGCCTGAGCCCGTGGCTCGGCCTCTTGGCAGGCATTCTGCTCGCCGTCCTCCTCTCCCAGGTCATCGGCTATCCCTGCTTCCGCCTCCGCGGGCACTACTTTGCCATCGCCACGATCGCGGTGGGGGAGATCGTCCAGACGCTCGCCCTGAACTGGGAGGCAATCGGCGCCGGGCGGGGCCTGAGCCTGCCGATCCGCCCCGACTCTCTCGCCGCCTTCCAGTTCCACCGGAGCAAGTACCCGTACTACTACATCGTGCTGGCCTTCCTGCTCATCTGCCTGGGCATCAGCGCCTGGATCGAGCGCTCCCGGCTCGGGTACTACTTCCGCGCGATCCGCGAGGATTCGGAGGCGGCAGCCAGCGTGGGGATTCCGGTCACTCGCTATAAACTGATCGCGATGGCCTTCTCCGCGGCCTTCGTGGCCGCAGGGGGGACCTTCTACGCCCAGTACGTCCTCTTCCTGGACCCGGAGAGCGCGATGCCTTTCTCCCTCTCCATCCTGATCTGCCTGCTGGCCGTCGTCGGCGGGGTCGGGACACTCTGGGGGCCCCTCCTGGGGGCGGCGGTCCTGATCCCCCTCTCCGAGTTGACCCGGGTGCAGTTTGGGGGGACCGGGCGGGCGGTGGACTTGATGATCTACGGAGCCCTCCTCACCGCCGTAGCCGTGTACCAGCCCGCGGGGCTGGCCGGCCTGCTACGGCGGGCCTGGGGTCGCTGATGACGCTCCTCACGCTGACGGGGGTGACCAAGCGCTTCGGCGGGGTCGTGGCGAATCACGCCATCTCCTTCGAAGTTTCCCCCGGCGAGATCGTGGGGCTGATCGGCCCCAATGGGGCGGGCAAGAGCACCCTCTTCGACGTGGTGACCGGGTACTACCGGCCGGACGCCGGGCGCATCGCGTTCGCCGGCCACGACCTCGTCGGCCTGCGCCCCGACCAGGTCAACCGTCTCGGCATCGCCCGGACGTTCCAGAAACTGCGCCCCTTCCGGGAGATGACCCTCCTGGAGAACGTGATGGTGGCGGTGATGCAGCACACGCCGCTCCCCGCCGCCGCCCGCGCCGAGGCCCTGACGTACCTGGAGTTCGTGGGGCTGGCCGGGAAGGGGGACGTCCACGCCCGGAACCTGAGCACGGGGGAGCGCAAGCGCCTGGAGTTGGCCCGGGCGATGGCGACCCGCCCGCGCCTCCTGATGCTGGACGAGGTGACCGGGGGCGTGGACCAGCGGTCCATCCCGGGGCTCGTCGCGCTGATCGGCCGGCTCCGGGAGCGGGGGCTCACCGTCGTGGTGATCGAGCACAACATGCGGGTGATCATGGCCCTGGCCGACCGGATCGTGGCGCTCCACCTCGGCCAGGTGATCGCGGAGGGGCCGCCTGCCGAGGTGGTCCGGGACCGGCGGCTCGTCGAGGCGTACCTGGGGGGAGCGTATGCTCGCGGTGCGTGACCTTCAGGTCCGCTACGGGGACTTCCAGGTCCTCTGGGGGGTCTCCCTGGAAGTCCGGGAGGGGGAGGTCGCCTGTCTGCTGGGTCCCAACGGGGCCGGGAAGAGCACCATGATCAATGCCGTCTCCGGCCTGGTGCGCCCCGCGGCCGGCACCATCGAGTTCTGCGGGGAGCGGGTGGATCACCTTCCCACCCACCTGATCGTGAGGCGGGGGCTCTCCCACATCCTGGAGCGTCGGCGGGTCTTCCCCTACCTCACGGTGGTGAAGAACCTCCACCTGGGCGCCTACCAGGAGCGGGCGCGCCGCG
>CAZRDA010000342.1:0-2334 GCA_964598715.1 uncultured bacterium
CGGCCGGGGAGGACGCCGCCTTCCAGCGCCAGGTGGCCTTCGTCCGGGAGACCTTTGCCTTTCGGCGCGACCGCGTCCGCCCGGCGCAGTCCGCCCCGCTCGTCCGGGGGGAGCAGGTGATGGCGGCGCTGGGGATCCCGCCCGGCCCCCTGGTGGGTCTCTGTCTCGACCTGGTGGCCGAGTGGCAGGCGGCGGGGGAGGTCGGGAGCCCCGCCGAGGCCGTGGAGCGCCTGCGGGCAGAATGGCCGACCCTGAAACACGCGCGGAAACCCTCCTGAGGTCTTGCCCGCATCATCCGCTGGTGGTATAAGGCGGCGAGCAGGGCGACGGGCGAGGGGAGAGGGGCGGTGGACGCGCGCACGCGGCGAGCCGGGCTGCGGCACATGGTCCTGGGGTTCGTGCTCCTGGTGCTCTCCCTCTTCACGGCCGCCCTCTGTAGCCTGCCCCGCGAGGCGCGGGGAGGCGGGAGGCCCAGTGCGGGGCCGCATTAGGGGGAGGCGCCACTACCGCCTCCCCGATGAGCTCCTCGAGCACTACGGCGACCTGTTCGTAGCTCTCGGTATCGCGGCTGCCGCCGGAATCAACTTCGACCAGTTCCTGGCGGCTCCCGACTATCACCTCTCGCGCTTGGTCCCCCCGACCGCTGCCCCCCGCCGCTGGTGGGCCGTCCATCTGCGGCGCATCCTCCTCCCACTCCTCGCGCTCTGCCTCACCGCCTGCACCGGCACGCCGCCCGGTCCGGAGGGGATCGCCCGAGCCTTTGTGGACCGCTACTACTCGGCTGCGGACCCCGGGGCGGCAGCCCGGTACGCCTCCGGCCTGGCCCGGCGCAAACTGGAGGAGGAGCAGCGGCTCGCGTCGGAGACGGTGGCCGATCCCCGGGCGCGCGAGCGGCAGGTGGATACGACGCTGGAGGGGCGGCAGGAGGCGGGGGAGGACCGGGTCTTCTTTGCCTTCCTGGTGACGGTGCAGGTCGGCTCGCTCAGCCTGCGCAAGCGGGTCATCGTCGCCACCGGAAGGGAGGGGGACGTCTGGAGCGTCACCAACTACCGGGAGAGCGATCTGTGATGGATGCGCCGGGTCGGCGGGTGATGCCGCCGAATGCTCCCCCCGGCGAGGCCCCTTGCGGGCCTACCGCGGCTATGCTAGATAGAGACCACGCGCGGGTATCGTCCAATGGCAGGGCGAAGGCTTCCCAAGCCTTAGATGCGGGTTCGATTCCCGCTACCCGCTCCAGGGTCAACGCTTCGGGTCACGGCGGCGTGGCCCGTTTTTTTTGGCGGCCCCCGGCGGCCCGAGGCCGCAGACCCCCTGTGGTATACTTGCACGACCGGAGCGGGCGAGGGGAATCCTGGTGAAAGGGCAGGGACCGTGGCCCAGGGGTTCATCCGGAAGCGAGGGTCGGAAGTGGTCCTGGGGACCTGGCGGGCCGATGCCCGCTCCCTCTCCGTGCAGACGGAGGACCCTCGCCTCCGGGCTGCGGCGGACCGGATCCTGAGCACGCCCCAGCAGATCCCGCTCAAGCCACCCAGGCACTGGCAGGAGGCGGGCCCGGAGTCGGCGGTCCGGACAGCACCGGTGGCCTACAAGTATATCCCGATCCTGGTCATGGAACTGGAGGCGCTGGGCTACGAGGTGGAACAGACCGACGAGGAAGCCTGAGGGCCCGGAGGAGGACCCGGAATAGGTCCGGACCCCGGCTCGTCTGACGGAGCGCGGCCCCGCCGGGTGCGGCCGCGGGAGGAGGGGCTTCATGATGGTTCGCCAAGCGTTTATCCTGGCACTCATCGTTCCTGTGATCGCCGCCGGTTGCGCCACCCCACCGCCCCCCGCCCAGCAGGGTGCCGTCATCGGCGCCGGGGTGGGGGCGGCGACCGGGGCGGTGATCGGGGCGGCCACAAAGGGGAGCCCGGGGAAGGGGGCTCTCCTCGGGGCCATCATCGGGGGCCTGGGTGGGGCAATCGCGGGGGACGTCTACCAGCAGGGCCAGCAGCGGGCCTATGAGCAGGGCCGCCAGGAGGCGGCGCGGGCCGGGGCGCCGCAGCCCGCTGGCCCGCCCGTCACGGGGCAGGGGGCCTACGCTCCCGATCCGACCCGGGGCGAAATCAGCAACAGCACCCGTTGGGAGGTCCAGATCCACCTGGACCAGCAAGCCGGAGACCTCGGGAGCCCCACCTTCGTCCTCAACCCGCAGGAGACCCGGCCCGTGAACCTGGATATCGGCCAGCACCGGATCATCGGCAAGGCGTTTGTGAACACCCAGTTCGGCAGGCGGCCCGTGGGGACCTACGACCGGGTGGTTACCGTGGACCCCAGGAGTAGCGGCTGGAGCAT
>CAZRDA010000343.1:0-2326 GCA_964598715.1 uncultured bacterium
AGAACTCGATGTTGCTCCGGGCTCCGCGCTTCAGCGCCGTGGCGTGCGGGCCGTCCCCAACGACAAGCAGCCGGCGGCCGAGGCGGTTGAAGGCCTCGATCACGACATCAATCCGCTTGTAGGCGACCAGGCGCGAGACGACCAGGTAGTAGTCGCCCGGCCGCTCAGCCAGCCGGAACCGGCCGGTCTCGACGGGGGGCCAGATGACCGTGGCGTCCCGACCGTAGCAGTCCCGGATCCGCCGGCGGATGAACTCCGAGATGGCGATGAAGTGATGCACTCGCTCCGCCGTCCGGGCGTCTTTCCTGCGGAGCTGTTCCAGGAGGGGCCGGAGGAAGCGGCGGGTGAAGGCGCCGATCTCCTCCCGGGCCAGGTAGCCTTCGGGGTCCCACGCGAAGCGCATCGGGGTGTAGCAGTAGCAGATGTGGCAGGTCCGCTCGCCCGGGATGGCGAACTTCGCGTAGGCGCTGCTGCTGCTGAGGATGACGTCGAACGCGCGCAGGTCGAACCGCTCGATGGCCCACGGGTACAGCAGGAAGTACGTGCGGAAATGCCTCCGCATGAACGGGAAGTGCTGGAGGAACGAGGTGTGGATCTCGGTGCCGTTGAGGCCGGCGAGCCGGACCTCGGGGACGTGGACGGATGTGAAGAGCGGTGCCCCAGGGAAAGCCTCGAGCATGCTGGCCGCCGTCCGCTCGGCCCCCCCCAGATTCACCAGGTAATCGTGGACCAGGGCAACCTTCATGCCCGAAGCCCCTCGTACCGCCCGGCCTCCCGGGCTGCCTCCAGGACCGCGAGGGTCCCCTTGGCCGTCTCGCTCCACGAGAACTGCGCGGCCCGCGCCATCCCTCGCGCCGCCAGCTCCTCCCGCAGGGACCCGTCGGTGAGGACCCGGTCCATGGCAGCGGCCAGCCCCTCGGTGTCGGTGGGGTCCACGAGAAGGGCGGCATCCCCCACCACCTCCGGGATGGCTCCGGCGCGCGAGGCAACGACCGCCGTCCCGCAGGCCATGGCCTCCAGGGCAGGGAGGCCGAAGCCCTCGTAGAGCGAGGGCATCACGAGGAGCTCCGCCCCGCTCAAGAGGTACGGCACATCCTGCTCCGCTACCCAGCCGGTGAAGTGCACGTGCCCCTCCAGCCCCGCGCGGGCGATCTCCACCCTGAGCGGGCGGAAGTCCTGGTCCCGCTCCGCCGGGTTCTCCGCCCCGGTCACGACCAGCGGTGGCGGGTCGGCCCCCCGCTCGAGAAGCCGCCGATAGGCCCGCACGAGCCCCGAGAGGTTCTTATGCGGGCGTTTGTTCCCGTGATACAGGACGTAGCGCCGCGGCACGCCGAGCCGGCCGAGGACGAGCGACAGCTCCGGCGCGCCCCGGAGCGGCCGGCAGCCGGGAGGAGCGGCCAGGGGAACGACCCGGATCCGGGATTCGGGAATGCCCAGCCGATCGCGGGCATCCCGGCGGGTCGCTTCCGAAATCGCGATGACTGCGGACGCCCGCCGCCCGGCAAGCGCGACGACAGTTTTGTAATAGAGAGCGGTCCCCCGCGGGAAATCCCGCGGGAAAAGGATGGGGTACACGTCGAGGAGCACGATGACGGTCGGCACCGGGCAGAACAGCACGGCCGCGAGCGGGTGGGTGTGTAGCAGGACGTCCAGGCCCAATCTGGGCACCGCCTGACCGATCGCGATGTGCTGGCGGAGGCTCGCCACGGGAATCGCGGACCGGATCTCATCGCAGCGTGCAGGGAGGCCGCCCGGGAAGGAAGGAGCCCGGGGGGAACACAACAGCGTGTAGGAATCCCTCGACGAGCCCCCCGCGAGGGTCCGCAGGAGATGCGTCGTGTAGGTTCCGACCCCTGTCGTCCAGGCCCGACTGATGCGCGCATCAATCCCAACCCGCATTCCCCGCCCGTTTCTAGGCCCGCTTCCGGCAGATGAAGGTCAGGTTCGTCCCAAACCAGGAGAGGACCGGGACGCGCGAGAACAGAGGGTCCAGGCCCGCGAAGAGCCGGTTCACCGTGAGGAACATGGGGCGGAGCCTCCCAGGGAGGCTGCTGAATGTGCAGGGAACGATGTTCTCATGGCGCGCCACCAGCACCTCGAATCCAGCCTTACCAAGCCACTCCCGCGCCTGGGTCAGCGAGTACCGGCGTTCATGGGCCGTCCCGCGCAGGAGCCCGATCCACTCAATCCAGGAGAGGCGATTGGGCAAATTGTAGATGATGAAATGTCCCCCCGGTCGCAGGATTCGGTGGATCTCGCGCAGGGAAGCATCCGGGTCCGCCACGTGCTCCAGGGTTCCAGAGGACAGGACCGCATCAAAGCTGGC
>CAZRDA010000344.1:0-2316 GCA_964598715.1 uncultured bacterium
CCCAGCCGCCGCCGGGATTGGCGGGAGCGATGATCTCGATGGCCTTCTCGGGGAAGCCCGCCGCCATCACGGGGCCGGCCGACGCGGTGGCCAGGATCGCTGCCGCCAGGACGCCCAGGCCCATGCGGGAGATGGAATGCGTGTGCATCGGAGCCTCCTGTGGTGGACGAGAGCGCATTGGGGGATCAGTTCAGGTGGAGGAGGATGATAGCACCGGCCTCCAAAGGCGCGCAAGGTTTTTTGCGGCGGGAAGGTCCCTCAGGTCAGGAGACGCAGGGCTCCCAGGTAGGCCAGCACACCCGCCGCCACGGCGACGAACAAGTTGCGCGTCCGGCGGGCCAGCCAGAAGGTGAGCAGGCCTCCCGCGAGGCGGGGGAGGAGGCGCGGCAGGTCCACCGCCCCGTCTGTGAACAGGAGGCCCGGGATCGCCAGGGCTGTGAGGATGGCCAGCGGGACGTGCCGGAGCCAGCGCTCGGCCAGGGGAGGCAGGGGTCTGTCCCGCAGCGTGACGGTGAAGGCCGCGCGTGTCACGTAGGTGACGGCCGCCATCCCCAGGATGATCAGCGCGACCTCGGCCCTCATCGCTTCTCCAGGGCGGCCCCCACCAGGCTTGCCCCAAGGCCGGCCGCGATGAGGTGGCTGTTGCCCGGCAGGATGAGGACCCCGGCGGTACTGATCACGGCCGCCGCCCCCAGGACGCCCCACGCCGCCCGGCCTTCGAGGAAGAAGGTCAGAAGCGTGATGAAGACGGCGGTCACCGCGAAATCCAGGCCGTAGCGCTCCGGGGGACCGATGAGGGTGCCGAGGCCGGCTCCGAGTGCCGTCCCGACGTTCCAGCCCACGTACATCGCCAGGAAGCTTCCGAGGATGTAGGCGGGGGAGAGGGGCTGGCGCTGCGCCCGGCCCATGACCAGGGCGTAGGTCTCGTCCGTGAGGCCGAAGGAGACGGCGGCCAGCATCGGACGGGGGACCCTCCGGAGAACCCGCGTGAGGGAGGCCCCCATCAGGAGGTGCCGGAGGTTGATGGCCGCGGTAGTGGCGATGATCGTCGCGGGGGCAGCGGCGGCGGAGAGGAGGGGGAGGGCTGCGAACTGCGCGGCCCCGGCGAAGACCAGGGCAGACATGAGGGAGGTCTCGGGGACGCTGAGGCCGGCCGTCCGGGCCAGGACCCCGAAGCCGATGGCGAGAGCGAAGGCGTTGAGGGCGAGGGGGAGGCTGTCGCGGGCCCCCTGGAGCCACTCTCCGCGCGCGTTGGGAGCCCCGCTCATGGGCCCCCTTCGGTCGGGAGGGCCTCGGCGAGAAGTTCGGCCAGGTGGCGGACGCGGATGGGCTTGCCCTGCTTGTGCAGGGCGCCCCGCAGATGAAGGAGGCATCCCGGAGAGTCGAGGACTAGGAGGGACGTGGCAGTCCGCTCCACGGCGGCCAGTTTCCGCTCCAAGACGTGCCCGGCCACCTCGGGGTAGTCGGCGGAGAAGTGTCCCCCAAACCCGCAACACTCCCCCACCTCGTCCAGTTCCACCAGCCGGTAGGCAGGCAGGGTGTTCAGGAGCCGACGGGGATGGTCCTTTAACTTCAGGCGGCGGTAGGAGGAGCAGGAGTCGTGGTAGGTGATGGGGGTTGCGGCTCCGTGCGACGCCGGTTCCGCTGCCCCGAGACCGAGGACCTCCACGCAGAACTCGGCGAACTCCTTGGTCCGCACGGCCAGACTCGCGGCTCGGGTCGCGCGGGCGGGGTCATCTGCCAGCAGTTCGGGGAAGTATTTCCTGAGCGCGACCCCGCAGGCCGGCGTGGCCGTGAGGATGTAGTCAGCCTCGTGCCGCTCCAGGACATCGAGAGTCGCCCGCGCGGCGGCGACGGCCCCCGCCCGCGCCCCCTCGTAGTAGGCGGGCAGGCCGCAGCAGCCCTGCCCCTTCGGGTAGCGGACCTCGACGCCGTGATGGCGCAGGACCTTGACGACCGCCTCCCCGATCTCCGGATAGAGATAATCAATCAGGCAGGAGCCGAAGAAGGCGACCCGGTGTCGGCGGGCCCCGCGGGCTGGCGTGACTTCGGGAAGCCGGTCGCGCAGCGGATGCCGTGCCACCACGGGGAGAGACCGGATGCTGGTGAGGCGCCCGAGCGGGCCGGGCAGGTTCCGAATGAGGGCGCCCTCCCGGCCGGGCAGAACCCGCTGGGCTAGGCCACCCACGCGCATCGCGCGGTCGAACGCCCGGGGCTTCGGAAGGATCCGGGTCAGGAAAAAGTGCCGTAGCCCCCGCGGTGGGTCGTGCTCCTCCAGGCGCTCCCGGATCCGGAGGATCATCCGGGGCAGGTCAA
>CAZRDA010000345.1:0-2314 GCA_964598715.1 uncultured bacterium
GCAGGCCAAGGCGTCGGCGTACTCCTTCAGGATGTCTGCCAGGCGCAGCCTCTCGTCGGCCGCTTCGGGGAGGTCCACCTGCAGGAGCGTGCCCGCCACACCCTCACTCCCCCTGCCGCTCCAGCCAGCGCTCGGCGTCCATCGCCGCCATGCACCCCATACCGGCGGCGGTCACCGCCTGCCTGTAGACGTGGTCCACGACGTCGCCGGCGGCGAAGACACCCGGAACCTTGGTCATGGTCCCTTGGGTGACGCGGAGGTATCCCAACTCGTCCATGTCCAGTTGCCCGCGGAAGAGATCCGTGCTGGGCGTATGCCCGATCGCGATGAAGAGGCCGTCCAGCTTGAGCTCAGTGCGCTCCCCGTTGTCCACCCGCTTCAGGCGCACCCCCCGGATCCCGTGGTCTTCCTTCCCGAGGATCTCCTCGATCGCGCTGTTCCACTGGAAGGTGATGCGGGGGTTCTTCTGGGCCCGCTCCGCCATGATCTTCGAGGCGCGCAACTTGTCCCGCCGGTGGATCACGGTGACCTTCGTGGAGAGCTTGCTGAGGTAGAGGGCCTCCTCCATGGCCGCGTCGCCCCCCCCGACCACCGCCACTTCCTGGTCCTTGAAGAAGTAGCCGTCGCAGGTGGCGCAGGTGGAGACCCCCCGGCCCATGTACTTCTGCTCCGAGGGCAGGCCCAGGAGTTTGGGCGTAGCGCCCGTGGCGATGATCAGGGCCCGGCAGCGCACCGGTCCCTCGTCGGTCTCGATGGTGAAGGGGCGCCGGGCGAGATCCACCCTGGTGGCCGTTGCCGCGAGGAAGCGGGTGCCGAACCGCTCCGCGTGCTTCTTCCAGATGTCCATGAGCTCGGGCCCCATGATGCCGTCGGGGAACCCCGGGTAGTTCTCCACCATGGTGGTGGTGGTGAGCTGGCCGCCCGGCTCCGCGCCAGCGATGACGAGAGGGGCCAGGTTGCCGCGGGCGGCGTACAGGGCCGCCGTGAGCCCCGCGGGCCCCGAGCCCAGGATGCAGACCGTGACCTCCATGCCGATCTCCTCTCCCCGGAACCCCAGATCCCCTCTGCCTCCGGCCAGCCCGGAAGCGCCATCAACCAAAGAGTGAGATGCCGCACCACCCCCCGGCGGTGCACGGGCACCCCGGGCCTGTAGTCTTTCGGATTGACCGGGACTTGTCAAGGCGGGCAGGCGCCGTGGCGGGCCGGGAGCGCGGCTGCGGGCAGGCCCCGCGGAGGAGCGCAAGACGCCCGGGCGGCGCCGTAGGGTACGCCGCCCGGGTGCGATGCCTTACGGACGGGAGGTACTGGCGACGGCTGTCGGTGCGGCCGGTCCGAGAGCAGACAGGACCCGCCCCTCGAGGCTCTGGACCTCGGATGCGCCGGAGACGACACGCTCCGGAGCCTGTCCCGCGACCGTCCGGGTCAGAACCAGGGTGTCCCCCTCACGCTCGGCCAGGAGCGTAACGCTTGCCGCGCCAGCGGCTTCCAGGGAGCCGGTCAGCCGATCCTCCCCGTCAGGCTGGCGCAGGACCAGGCGCTCCGCCAGGGCGCCGCCCCGGAAGCGCTCGACCGTCATCTCGGTCGCCCCGTCCCGGTGGCGCAGCGTCTGGACAAACCGATCCGCCCCGAGTTGGACTGTCCTGATGACCGGGTCGGTCCCCCCTCTTGCGGGGTTCTTCCCCTGCCAGAATTCGATGACGTTCAGCACCAGGAAGTCCAGGAGCCCGGCGAAGCCGTACACCGGAATGAGCACGAAGAGCCAGGTGACGGCGCTGCGGGCGTACTTGTCCTTCACGCTGGAGTTCGCCTCGTACATATTCCGGACCAACTGGAACCGCCCGTAGCAGGAAGCCGTGAGCGGCAGCAGCGCCACCAACAGGGCCACGGCCACCCACCGGGTGATTGGTCTGCGGTGCATTTTCCCCCTCCTGTGTGTAAGTGAACCGGAGCGCCCCGGGGGGTCAACCAGGCCCTTTCCCCACGCTCCAGGCCCGGCGACCCTGTCACCGGCGAATGCTGGCAGAACCATGCGAGGGCCGTGCCACCAGGCGGGCCCCCGCGACCGGCACGGCTGGGCGGCCCTACCGCGCGCCCAGCCGGCCGAGCAGTGCCCTGCCGAACTCCGTGTTCTCCATGTAACCCTGGAAGCGCGCAGAACCCCGGCCGACCACCGCGGCGAAGACCAGCTGAGGCGAGTGGCCGAAAATCCCCGCCAGACCCGCGCCTGGCGCGAGACGCTGCTCCCGAGCGCAAACTGTCGGGCTGAACCCTAACATCTGAAGGGACTGTTGTTGACAAGTGAAATGTCCGCTTG
>CAZRDA010000346.1:0-2298 GCA_964598715.1 uncultured bacterium
CTGGAGGCGAGTTGCTGCAGGACGATGTCCTGGACCTCCAGCCCGGCCCGGTTGCAGCACTTGATGATGTTGTGGGCCGAGGTGACGGCCCCGGTCACGATGTGGACCTCGGCCTCCAGCCGGACCCCGCTCATCCCCACCGGCTCCTTGATCCCCTCCTGGTCGTCAATGATGAACTCCTGGGGCAGGACGTGGATCACCTCCCGGTCCACGGGGAGGGCCACCGCCTTGGCGGCGTCAATGACCCGTTCCACGTCCTGCGGGGTCACCTCCCGGTGCTTCCCCGAGACCGCGATGACCCCCCGGCTGTTCAGACCCTTGATGTGGCCCCCGGCGATCCCCACGAAGACGGCGTGGATGTCCACCCCGGCCATGAGCTCCGCCTCCTCCAGGGCCCGCTTGATGGAGTCCACCGTCGTCTCGATGTTGACCACGACCCCCTTCCGGAGGCCCCGGGACGGGGCGGTGCCGGTGCCGATGATGTCCAGCCGCCCCTCCCCGTTGCTCTCAGCCACGATGGCGCAGATCTTCGTGGTCCCGATGTCGAGCCCCACGATGAGGCTGCTCTCTCGTCCCACCGGCTACCCTCCCTTCTGGGTCCCGCCCCGCAGCACGACCCGGTCCCCGAACCGGAGGTCCACCACCTCGTAGGCGTGAAGCGACGCCCCCGCGTGCCGGAGGGCCGCCGCCAGGCGGCCGAGCTGCCGCTCCGCGTCCTCCTCGCGCACGCGGAGGAGGACCCCCCGTTGGGTTTGGACCGTGAAGGTCCCGTCCCGCTCCGGCCGGATCTCCTGGAGGCGTTCCCCGCGGGGGGCCGCGAACTCCGCGAGGATCCGCCACAGGGCGAGGGCACGCGGCACCACCTCGCCGGGGATCCGGTCCCCGGGGGCGTGGCGCCCGCCCCCGAGGGCAACCCGGGGGAGATCGCGCCGAGCGGACGCGGCCGCCTCGACCAGGATGACGCCATCCCCCGCTGCCAGGTAGGTCCGCTCCGCCGCGAGGACGACCTCGGGCGTTCGCTCCGAGACCACCACCTCGAGGCTGGGCGGGAGGCGGCGGGTCACCCGCACTTCCCGAATCCACGGATTGGCGAGGAGGCGGCGGCGCAGTTCGGCGAGGTCCGGCTCCAGGATGCTGGTCCCGGGTCTGAGGCCGAGACTGGCCACGATCTGGGCCGTCCCGACCTGAGTATTCCCCCGCACGGCCACCTGCGCGATCTGGAAGTACGGGAGGCGGCTGAGATGCCGGAGACCGACCCACGCCCAGAGGAGGAAGGCCGCGCCCAGCAGCAGCCCCACGCCCCCCTTCAGCGCGAAGACGAGGGCCCGGCGGGATCTGGGGAGACGGCGACGCGGCCGGCGCCCGGCGTCCCTCACGGCTCCCCCACCACCCGCACCTCCAGCTCGAGCGAGACGCCGGTCCGCTCCCGGACGCGCTCCTGGGCCAAGGCGATCAGGGCCAGCACATCCTTTGCCGTGGCCCGGCCAAGGTTCAGGAAGAAGTTTCCGTGCTTGGGGGAGATCATGGCATCCCCCAGTCGCGTCCCCTTGAGCCCCGCCTGCTCGACGAGGCGGCCGGCGAAGTCCCCCGGCGGGTTCTTGAAGACGGACCCGGCGGAGCGCCACTCCACCGGCTGCTTGGCCTTCCGCTCCTCCAGGATCCGGGCAACCTTCTCCTGCAGGGCCGTGGGGTCCGCCCGGAGGAGCCCGAACGTCGCGCTCAGCACCACCTCCCCTTCCGTCAAGGAGGATTGCCGGTAGGCAAAGTGGAGCGCCTCCCGGCTGAGCACCCGCTCCTCCCCCGCCACTTCGAGGAGTCGGACCGCCGCCAGGTGGTCGGAGATCGTCGCCCCGAAGGCGCCCGCGTTCCCCTTCACCGCCCCCCCGACGCTCCCCGGCACCCCGGCCATCGGCTCCAGCCCGGCCAGGCCGCGGCGGGCGCAGAAGTTGACCAGGGCCGTCACCTTCGCCCCGCCCCCGGCGGTCACCTCTTCCCCCTGCGCCCGCAATTCCTTCAGGGTCCCGTACAGGTTCAGCACGAGCCCCCGGAGCCCGCCGTCCCGGACCAGGAGGTTGGAACCGCCCCCCAGGATGAAGACCGGCACCCGGTGCTCCCGCGCGACCCGGAGGGCAGCCTGGATCCCCTCCACGGAACGGGGGCAGACCATCACGTCGGCCGGGCCGCCGATCTTGTAGGACGTGTGGCGGCTCATCGGCTCGTCGTAGAGGATCTCCCCCTCCAGGACCGGCTCCAGCATTCCCCGCGGGATTCCCATCGCCACCGTCTCCGGCATCGCAG
>CAZRDA010000347.1:0-2291 GCA_964598715.1 uncultured bacterium
CCGTCCGCCGGCCTCCTCCGGGAGCCCTTCGATCCGGCCGGCCTCGCGGCCGCGTATGCGGCGGCCGGGGCCAACGCCCTCTCGGTTCTGACCGACGGGCCGTTCTTCCAGGGGGCCCCAGAGCACCTGGCGACGGCGCGGCGGGTGAGCGGGCTGCCGACCCTGCGGAAGGACTTCATTCTTGATCCGTACCAGGTGTACGAGAGTCGCGCGATGGGGGCGGATGCCCTCCTGCTCATCGTGGCCGCCCTGGAACGCTCCCTGCTCCGCGATCTGCTCGCCCTCGCCGGCGAGGTGGGCCTCGCGGCCCTCACCGAGGTCCACACGGCTCCCGAACTGGAGGCGGCCCTGGCCGCAGGGGCAGCGCTCCTGGGGATCAACAACCGGGACCTCCGGACGTTCCGGGTGGATCTGGGGGTGACCTTCGACCTTCTGCCGAAGGTTCCCCCGGCGATCCCGGTGGTAAGCGAGAGCGGCATCGCTTCGCGGGCGGACGTGGCGAGGCTGGAGGCGGCCGGGCTGGACGCGGTCCTCGTGGGGGAGGCACTGCTCAGGGCGGAGGACCCGGGGGCGGCCCTTGGGGCGCTCCGGGGGATCGCATGCTCCGGGTGAAGATCTGCGGGATCACGAACCGTGAGGACGCCGAGGCTGCGGTCGCGGCGGGGGCCGACGCCCTGGGGTTCATCTTCGTGCCGGGCACGCCCCGCTTCCTCCCTCCGGAGGCCGCGCGGGAGATCATCCGGGCGCTGCCCCCCTTCGTGGCGCCGGTCGGGGTCTTTGCCGAAAGGCCCCTCACCGAAGTGCTAGCGGCCGTCGAGGCGTGCGGTCTTTCGGCGGTGCAGTTGCACGGCGGCGAGAACGCCGCCTTCGCCGCCGCGCTCCCCGTCCGGGTCATCCGGGCCGTGCGGGTCCGGGACGCCGAGAGCCTGGAGGGGCTGGCCGGCTACCCGGCCCACGCATTCCTGCTCGATGCCTACGCCGAGGATCGGATCGGGGGGACTGGACAGCGCATCCCGCTCGCGCTGCTTGAGGCCGCGCGGAAGTTGGGGCGGATCGTGGTCTCGGGTGGGCTCACTCCCGAGAACGTGGCGGAGGTCGTCGCTGCGGTCCGCCCCTACGGCGTGGACTGCTGCACCGGGGTGGAGCGGGCGCCGGGCCTGAAGGACCACGCGAGGGTGCGCGCCTTCGTGGCGCGTGCACGGGAGAGCCATGCCGCCATCCACGCCTGAGACCCCGGTCCTGCCCGACCGGGAAGGTCGTTTCGGCCCGTACGGGGGCAAGTTCGTCCCCGAGACGCTCATGGCTGCGCTGGCCGAGTTGGAGAAGGCCTACGGGGAAGCGCAGCGGGAGCCGGCCTTCCAGACCGAGCTCCAGGGTCTGCTCCGGTGCTACGCCGGCCGACCGACGCCGCTCTTCTTCGCGGCCCGGATGACGGCCCGCTTCGGGGGGGCGCGCCTGTATTTCAAGCGCGAGGACCTCTGTCACACCGGTGCCCACAAGATCAACAATACCCTCGGGCAGGTCCTGCTCGCGAAGCGGATGGGCAAGCGCCGCGTCATCGCCGAGACCGGCGCCGGCCAGCACGGGGTCGCCACGGCCACGGCGGCCGCGCTGATGGGCCTGACTTGCGAGGTGTACATGGGGACCGAGGACATGCGACGCCAGGCCCTGAACGTCGTCCGCATGCGCCTGCTCGGGGCGAAGGTCACCCCCGTGGAGGCCGGGAGCCGCACCCTGAAGGATGCCATCAACGAGGCGATGCGCGACTGGGTGACGAACGTGGCGGACACCCACTACGTCCTGGGCTCGGTGCTCGGGGCCCATCCGTACCCGATGATGGTCCGGGATTTCCAGGCGGTCATCGGGCGGGAGACGAGGGAGCAGATCCTCGAAGCGGAGGGCCGGCTTCCCGACGTGCTGCTGGCTTGCGTGGGGGGCGGGAGCAACGCGATTGGTCTCTTCCACCCCTTCCTGGCGGACCGCACGGTCCGGATGGTCGGAGTGGAGGCGGGGGGGCTGGGGGTTGCCAGCGGCAAGCACGCCGCCCGGTTCGCCGGGGGAAGGGTTGGGGTCCTGCACGGGAGCCGCTCCTATGTCTTGCAGGACGCGGATGGGCAGATCCAGATCACCCACTCGGTCTCGGCCGGCCTGGACTATGCGAGTGTGGGGCCGGAGCACGCCTACCTGTACGAGGCGGGCCGGGTCGAGTACGTGTCGGTGACGGACGAGGAGGCGCTCCGCGGCTTCCACCTCTGCTGCGAAACCGAGGGGATCATCCCGGCGCTGGAGAG
>CAZRDA010000348.1:0-2291 GCA_964598715.1 uncultured bacterium
TGCACCTGGATGACCGGAGACCGGACGAGGCTCAGGATAATGTCAATGTCGTGGATCATGAGGTCGCGGACCACGTCCACGTCGGTCCCCCGGCCGGCGAACGGTCCGAGGCGGTGGCACTCGATGAACCCCGGCTCCCGGACCAGGGCATGGAGCGCCCGGACCCCGCCGTTGAAGCGCTCCACGTGCCCCACCTGGAGGATCCGCCCGGCCCGACGCGAGAGCGCCACCAGCGCCTCCGCCTCCTCCAGGCTCTCGGCGATCGGTTTCTCCACCAGCACGTCGGCGCCGGCCTCCAGGAACGCCCGGGCCACGGCGTAGTGGTGGACCGTGGGGACGGCGACACTGACCGCCTCGACCTTCCCCAGCAGAGTCCGGAAATCCGTCGCCGCCTCGGTCCCCCGCTGGGCGGCCACGGCGGCCGCCCGGACGGAGTCGGTGTCGCACACCGCCACCAGGCGGGCGCCCGGCAATTCCCGGTACAGGCGCGCGTGGTGCTCCCCCACGTGTCCCACGCCGATGACAGCGACCTTGATGGGACGGTCGCCCATGACCTCGGTCTCCTGCAGCGTCCGAAACAGGGGTTCCGCCCTCCTGCCGCTATTCCGCGACGATGGTGATCCCGGCCTCATCCGCGAGAGCCACCATCTCCTCCCGGTCCAGGCAGAGGGTCCGGCCGGCCTCCACGGCGAGGGCCCGGCCCCGCACCTCCTGCAAGACCTCCACGGTCCCCCGGCCGATGACGGGAACGTCGAAGCGGAAGTCGTGGTCCGGGCGGGTTGCTTTCACCACCACCACCCCGTCCTTCCCGAGGGCCCCCCCCCGGCGGATGGCGGCATCGGTCCCCTCGATGGACTCCACCGCCACCACGGTCCCCCGCTTGACCACGACCGTCTGGCCAATTCTCAGGGCCGCGATCATCCGGGCGACCTCCTGGCCGCAGCGGATGTCGTCCCGCTCCGCCGTCGTTGGGGCACGCCGGGTTAGGACCCCCGACCCGAGCAGGATGCTCTGAAGGAAATCGGTGCACCGCCGCAGCGTGATCCCCTCCTTCGCCAGTTCTTCCGCGACCCCTTCCATGATCGCATCGCCGCTGCGGTCCCGCAGGCGGGCAAAGAGGCGGGCTCCCCGGAGGTCCGGCCGCACCCGGCTGAACAGGTGGGTCATGTGGACCTTCCCCGCCATGATGGCTTCCGCCACCCCCTCCCGCCGGAACGCCCGCAGCAGGGCGCTGAGTTGCCCCAGCCTGACCCAAACGGTCCGGTCGGCCAGCCCCTCCAGGGCAGGGTCGGTCTCCTCCCGGAGCGCCACGGCCACCACCCGGAGTCCCCGGCCTTTCGCCTCGCGGGCCGCGATCAGGGGGAGGGGGCCGCAGCCCGCGATGAGCCCCAGGAGATCAGGCCTGCCGCTCACGGGCGATCCCCCGGTCGGAGGTCTTCACGAAGTGGACCAGGTGTTGGACCTCGGCGCAGGCGGGGAGTTCAGCACTGATGCGTTCCAGCGCCTGGCCGGTTGTGAGGCCGGAGCGGAACAGGAGGCGGTAGGCCTGTTTCAGGTGGCGGATCGTATCGGGGGGGAAATTCCGGCGCTTGAGCCCGACCGTGTTCAGGCCGAACAGCCGCGCCAAGTTCCCCTGGGCCTTCATGTAGGGCGGGACGTCCAGGATGATGGCGGAGCAGCCCCCGACGAAGGCGTGGGCCCCGATCCGACAGAACTGGTGTATCGCGGTCAGCCCGCCCACGATGGCGTGCTCCTCGATGAGGACGTGCCCGCCCAGCGTGGCCGCATTCGCCAGGATGACCCCGTCCCCCAGATGGCAGTCGTGAGCGACGTGCGCGTAGGCCATGATGAGGCACCCCCGGCCCACTACGGTCTTCCCCCCTCCGCCGCTGGTGGCCCGGTTCAGCGTGGCAAACTCCCGGATGATGGTGTCGTCCCCCACGATAAGCAGGCTCTTCTCCCCCCGGTATTTCAGGTCCTGGGGCGGCGACCCGAGGACCGCGTGGGAGAAGATCCGACAGGTCCTGCCCACCTCGGCCGGCCCCTCGATGACGGCGTGAGCGCCGACCGTGGTCCCGTCCCCCAGGGTGACCTCGTCCCCGATCGTGGTGTAGGGACCGATGCTGACCCCGGTGCCCAGCCGGGCCGTCGGCGCGATAATCGCAGTAGGATGGATGCTCACGGGCTCACTCCCCATTCCCGGGCGCGCTCGCCTCGGCGTCAGGCGCCTCCCCGGCGTCCACCATCATGCAGAGCAGTTCGCCCTCAGCCGCCACCTCCCCGTTCACGGA
>CAZRDA010000349.1:0-2275 GCA_964598715.1 uncultured bacterium
AGCGCCGGGCATCTCGATACTGGGGGCTGGGCGCGCTGGTGGTGCTCGCGGTCGCTGGCATCGTCCTCGCCTGGCGCGCGCAGGCCCCGGTGCCGCCGGCTGCCCCGGGCGACCCCGCCCTGTCGGCGGTCAAGGCCGTCCCGGCTGTCGCGCGCCGGGAGACCCGGCCGACCCTCGACCCGGCGCTCTTCGTCGGGAAGGCCGCGCTCGCCCACCGGGTCGCCCGCGAGATCCCCGACACCCTCGACCAGCTCTACTGCTACTGCGAGTGCGACAAGCACATGGGCCACAGGAGCCTGCTCTCCTGCTACACCGACGGCCACGCGGCCACCTGAGACATCTGCATGGACGAGGCGCTGGATGCGTCTCGCATGGTGAAAGCAGGGTACCAGATGGCGCAGATCCGCGCCGAGATCGACCGGAAGTACGGCAGATGATCGCTCGACTGCTGGCGGCGGCGCTCATCCTCCTCCCCCCCGCCGGGGCGGGAGCGGACGGCGAACACGGATCGGCGACGCCGCTCGGGGCGAGGAACCTGGTCACGGTCCAGGGCTACCAGGTGGAACTCCTGAGCCAGGCGGGCCCCCTCGCCCTGGGCCAGGAGGGCCAGGTGGTGGTGAAGGTCTTCAAGAACTCCCCGCTACACCCGGTATGGGGAGGGCGGGTCCTCATCGGGCTGGCCCCGGCAGGCGCTCCGCCTGACCTCCGGCCCGCCCCCGAGGTCACGTGGGCCGGCAGCTACACGGTAGTGTATACTCCCGAGCGGAGGGGCACCCACCAGGTTCGCGTGGTTCTCGAGGAGCTGGAGGGCCGGCGCTTCGAGCCGCCCCTCGTGGTGTACTTCCAGGTCGCCGTCGGGCGAGCCCCCGGTCTGGGGGCGGGCATCTGGACGCTCCTGGCCCTTGTCGCCGGCATCGCCGTCCTCAGCCTGTACGGCATCGCGCTCCGGGCGAAACTCCGGCGGCCGGCGGAGGGCGCCCTCAACCTGCTCGAGGTCCCGTGGCTGCGCCGGCTCCTCACCTCCCCCGCGCTCCAGCTCTCGCTGCAGATCCCGCTTCTTCTCCTGATGGGGGTGGTGGTGCTCCTCGGGCTCTTCGATGTCCAGGACGGGGGGGTCAACCTCGCCACGAAGCTCACCTGGACGATCTGGTGGGCGGGCATCATCTTCACCTTTTTCCTCGTGGGGCGCGTCTGGTGCCTGGCCTGCCCGTTCGGGGCGCTGAACGAGTGGACCGCACGCCTGGTAGCCCCGGTGCGCCGGCTCCCCAAGCCGTTCCGGAACATCTGGTGGGCGACCGGGATGTTCGTCCTCCTCACCTGGGCCGACGAACAGCTCGGGGTGGTGCGCTCGCCCTGGGTGACGGCCTGGATCGTCCTCTTCATTGCGGCCCTGGCGGTGGCCATCGGCCTCTTCTACGAGCGGCGGAGCTTCTGCCGGTACCTCTGCCCGATCGGCGGCCTCATCGGGATCTACTCCATGACGGCGCCCGTCGAGCTGCGGGCCAAGGACGGCGCCGTCTGCGCCGCGGACCGGGACAAGGCCTGCTATCGGGGGAGCGGGGCGGCCCGGGGATGTCCCATGTTCGAGTTCCCCCAGGCCATGGACCGGAACAATTACTGCCACCTCTGCGCCGAGTGCGTGAAGGGCTGCGGGCATGATAATCTCGTGCTCCGCTTCCGCGCCTTCGGCAAGGACCTGTGGGCCTCGCGACGCCGGGTCCTCGACGAGTCCTACCTGGCGGTCGCCCTGGTGGGACTGACCCTGCTCGTGACCGCCAAGATGCTGACCGCCTGGCCGGGCTGGATCTCGACGCTGGCCCGCGGGCTCCCGTCCTGGGTGCGGACCGGCGTCAAGCCCGTCACCTACCTGGGGCTGGTCGAGTCGGCCGTCCTCCTCGGCGGCGCCCTCGTGGCGGTGCCGCTGCTGATCCTTGCCGGGGCCGCGCTGGCCGACCGGCTGGCGGGGGCGGGGCGTCTCGGCCTCCGCCGGACGTTCGTCCTCTTCGGCTACATGTTCATCCCGGTCGGGCTCGCCATGCATCTCGCCCACAACCTGGCCCACCTGCTCCTCGAGGGGGGTGGGATCGTCCCCGTCGTTCAGCGGGCGGTGGCCCTCTATACGCCGCTCTCCCTCGGCGAGCCCGACTGGCAGGTCCTCCCGCTGGCGCCCGAGCCGGTAGTCGGGCTCCTCCAGATGGCCTTCGTCGTGGGGTTCTTTGCCCTGTCGCTCTTCGCCGGGCATCGGCTCGCCCTCCGGGCGTACCCGGACCCTCGG
>CAZRDA010000350.1:0-2268 GCA_964598715.1 uncultured bacterium
AATTTCGCCCTAACTGCGGTGAGCGGATGTAGGATGCCCTCGAGTTCCGACGGCCAGAAAGAGAAATCCGACTAGCCAAGGAGTCCCATCATGCGAAATCGGTTCAGGCTCTTGATGATTGTGGTTGCTGCAGCCGCAGTGGTCGCTGTCCTCTCTCTGTCCGTGACACGGACCACGGGTCAGGCGCAGCGTGCGGCACGTATTGCCGGCCACCCGAACTTTGGCGGAATTTGGCAGGCCTTGAACGAGGCAGACTGGGACCTCGAAGCCCATCCTGCGTTTCCGGGCTTCGTGTGGCAAGAAGGCGTGCATCCGCTGGCTCTCGTGCCCGCGGCCCCCGCGCTCCCGCTGGGCGCCATCGGTGCCGTACCGGGCTCGATTGGTGTGGTCGAAGGCGGGACGATTCCGTACAGGCCCGAAGCGCTGAAGCAGAAGATGGATAACAAGGCCAACTGGCTGGATCGCGATCCGGAGGTCAGGTGCCTGGTGGGCGGCATCCCGCGCTCGATGTACATGCCCTATCCATTTCAAATTACCCAGAGCGCCAACAGGGTTGAGATGGTCTTCTCTTATGCGAACACCGGACGGACCATCTATATGGACAAGGTAGAGCCGCCGCCCATCGACACCGGCATGGGCTTCTCGCTGGGTCGGTGGGAGGGCGATACGCTGGTCACCGACGTGACCGGTTTCATGTCCGAGACCTGGCTCTCCCGTGCGGGCGATTGGCACAGCGACCAGTTGCATGTGACCGAGCGCTTCACTCCGGCAGGTAATCTCAACGACATGTTCGCGTTGCGCTACGAAGTGACGATCGAAGACCCGAAGGTGTTTACGCGCCCCTGGAAGATCAGCATGCCGCTCTATCGCCGTATCGAACCGAATGCTCAGCTGATGGAATTCCGCTGTCAGGAGTTCGTCGAGGAGTTGATATTTGGACATCTTCGCAGAGAGCAACTGGTCAAGACGTGGTCAGGAACGACCCTGGACGTCAACATCGTGCGGAAAGTCCCGTCGGATGAGGACATCCTTTACCAGAGGTTTTGGGATCCGTCGAAAGCATCAGTCACACGGTGTGACGGGAAGCCCTGCGGCGGACCCTGATGCGGAGCATCGAGGTGCGGCGGAGACTGCCACACCACTTGACATCGAAATAATTGGGGCGCATGCTCCGCTTTGCGCCTTTCGGAGTGCGGATACGCACGTTCCCTGACGCTGGTTGAGGAGGTGTGAGATGAGGGAGCGATTACCCCAGGTGATGGGTCTGGCGGTGGTAATTGCGGTCGGGGCGTTGGTGTCTGTCGCTGGCCAGGCCCAGACGGGGTCCAAGACCTCGTGGGGCGAGCCGGACTTGCAGGGCATCTGGGACACGACGCCGGTCCAGATACCCTTGCAACGACCCGCGAAGTACAAAGACCAAGAGTTTTTCACCGAGGCGCAAATCGCCGAACTGGACAAGATTCGGGCGGCGATGCCTGGGAATGAGACGCGCTCGGTACGGGGGACCGAACAGGACGTCGCTGGCGCCTACAACGCGGTCTTCACCTCGCGGAGACCTACGGGACGACGCACGTCGCTGATTGTGGATCCGCCGGATGGGCGAATTCCTCCCGTCACGCCGGAGGTGCAGCAGCGGAGGGCCTACGTACTAGCGTGGGCGCTCGCCCTGCTGGAAGCCACCGATACGTGCAAGAACAAAATGCCCGGCTGCGAGGGCGGGAAGTACACCGGGGTGGTGTCACCGAGGCGATATGAGCCGTATAAGTACTACCCGAATTTCCGCCAGAATAAGATGGACGGTCCAGAGGACCACGGGACGATGAACACGCGTTGTTTGGGATCCAACGTGCCGGAGTTTGGCGGGTACCGTCAGATTGTGCAGTCACCCGGAGTTGTCTCGATTTTCTACGACGTGGGCCAGGGGCAAGGGTTCCACCGCGTCATCCACATAGGCAACAGGCCGCATCTCCCCTCAAACGTCCGGACGTGGTGGGGCGATTCGGTAGCCCATTGGGAGGGGAACACGCTCGTTGTTGACGTCACCAATTTTAGCGGCAAGATCGACTTCCAGGGATCCACCGGCAACTTGCATCTCGTCGAACGTTGGACCCGCACCGGCCCGAACACGATCGAGTACGTCGCCACAATGTCGGATCCGACAGCGTGGACGAGACCGTGGACCGTCAAGCAGGAATTTGCCAAGCAAAGCGACCAGGCGAATCGGATCTACAAGGAACCTCGGTGTGCTGACGGAGAATACGCGCGGTT
>CAZRDA010000351.1:0-2255 GCA_964598715.1 uncultured bacterium
TCGACAAGCCGGACCCGCTCGACGGCCCGTTCTTCGAGGAGACGATCTACGTCACCCCCTCGCGCCTGGAGCCTGAGGTGCAGGCGCAGATTGTGGGAGCCGCCGAACGGGCCGCGCGGGCCCTGGGCCTGTGCCACGGACCAATCCATGCGGAGCTCCGGGTGAATAGCGCAGGCCCGTGGGTGCTTGAGGTGGCTGGCCGCTCCATCGGCGGCCTCTGCTCTCGGGTTCTCCGATTCGGGACCGGCCTGTCCCTGGAGGAACTCATCATCCGGCATGCCTTCGGCATGGACATCGGCCCGTTCCATCGGGAGGACGCGGCGGCAGGCGTGATGATGATCCCCATCCCCCAGGCCGGGATCTATCGGGGGGTCGAGGGGCGCGAGGAAGCCCGGACGCCCGGCATCGAGCGGATCACGATCAGCGCCAAAGAAGGGCAGAAGATCCTCCCCCTGCCCGAGGGGTCGAGTTATCTCGGCTTCATCTTCGCCCGGGGCTCCTCCCCGCAGCAGGTGGAGGACGCCCTCCGGCAGTCCCACAAGCACCTCCGCTTCGACATCACCCCCAGCCTCGATGTTGCCCGCGACCGCTCTTCCGGGGCTGCGATCACAAACGACTGAAGTCCTCCTGGCCAGCTTCGTCGCACACCCTGGGACGGGAAGAGGAAGTCTAGCCCTTGCCTCCGCCCCCGGTTTGTCCTATGCTGTGGCCAGCGTCAGGAGGGGGCCCATGATCACCGTCCCCGCCCACATCATCCGGCAGTTCGGAGTTGAGTTCTACCAGGCGGTCTTCTCGGCTGCGGACATTGGCCGGCTGGTCCGCTTCGAGGTCCTGGGGTACGGGGCGGCCGAGGCCGCACCCGGCGCCGCCCGGCGCCGCGCCAAGGGGACCCAGATCAACTGGGAGGTCCTGGAAAAGCGGATCGGGCAGAGCGAGGCCGCCTTCCAGCGGCCGGTCATCCGGCGGAAGATCCAGGAACTCCTCCAGTACTACCGGGACTGCCGCGAGGCCGGCAACCTCCCGGCCATCCCGGGCGCGGTCATCATCATCAGCGAGAAGCACCTGACCTTCAAGCCGGCGGGGGGCACGCCGGGGCTGGGGCTCCTCCACATCCCGGCGGAGCCGGGGATCCTGCGGGCGCTCGACGGCCAGCACCGGCTCCTTGCCCTGCATGCGGCCGTGGAGCACGAAGCCTTGGACCTGCACGTCCCGGCCGTGCTCTTCGACACCCTGGATGCCCGGCAGGTCGTGGAGCTCTTCGTCACGGTCAATGCGAAGCACACGCGCCTGAACCCGTCGCACCTCCTCAGCCTCGCGGGCCGCCGCCTCTACGCCAACCCGCACCAGGCGCTCGCCCACGACATCATCCGCCACCTGAACGAAGCGGAGGGCTCCCCCCTGCACGGGGACATCCGGATGCTCGGGGTGGGGAAGGGCAGGGTCACCCAGGCGGGCATGAACGAGGAGATGGTGGACCTGTTCGAGGTCCTCCAGAAGGTCGGCGGGGAGGCGAAGGTCCGGGAGATGCAGCATCAGGGGAAGCGGTTTTTCCTGAATTACTTCAAGGGCGTGGCCCACGCGTTTCCGAAAGCCTGGGCTGGAAGGAAGTACAGCATCAAGTCGGGCGCGGCGCTCCGGGCCTTCGTCCGGGTTTCCCCGGAGGTCATGGCCCGGGCCCGCGACCTGAAGGGGGACCCCTTCGACGCCCATGGCCTGCGGCAGGCGGTGGCCCCCTGGGGGGAGCGCCTCACGGATCGGCGGTTCGAGACCGAGGGGGAGTGGCAGAAGAAACTGGCGGGGGGGATCCGGGGGACCGTGGACCTCCTCGCCCGCGAACTGAAGGACGCCCTGCGTCGCGCGTAGACGCACAGGGTCCCCTGGCTTGCCTCTGCTCCCTGTGGTACAATCCCGCTACGTTCTTGCACGCAGGAGGTCCGCCGATGCTCCCCTTCAAGGTGTACGGCATCAACCTGGCGATTCGCGTTCTCGCTGAGCCTCCGCCCGGGGTGAGCCCCCTGCACTGCCCCCAGGGCCACCCGATGCGCTACGGCACCGTGGTGCAGACGGGGGATGGCTTCGACGAGGCGGCCCGGAGCTTTCGGGAGATGCCCAAGGGGGGGGCGATCGTGGCCTTCGAGGAGTCGCAGGAGGGGGTGGAGGGGCACTATTTCTACCTGGGCGAGGATGAGTTCCGGATCCTTCCGATTGACGCGATCATCATCGCCTTCTCGGAGTCGGAGGGGTAGGGCCGGGCC
>CAZRDA010000352.1:0-2243 GCA_964598715.1 uncultured bacterium
CCTGTTCGGCGAGGACCGATTCACGCCGGCCAAGCGGGTGGCCCTCGCGCTCGCCCACCTGTTCCGGAGCCAGTACCCGGGGGACAGCCTCCAGGTGGTCCTCTTCCACGACGAGGCAGAGGAGATCCCCTTCTCCCGGCTGGCGCGGGCCACGGTCGGTCCCTACTACACCAACACGGCCGCGGGGTTCGCCCTGGCCCGGCGGCTCCTCGACCGCCAGCGGAAGGACATGCGGCAGATCGTCATGGTCACGGACGGCAAGCCCTCCGCCGTGACGCTCCCGGATGGGCGCGTCTACCGGAACCCGGCCGGCCTGGACCCCTGGATCCTCCAGCGGACCTTCCAGGAAGTCCTGGAGTGCCGGCGAGCCGGCATTCTCATCAATACATTCATGCTGGCCCGGGACTACGACCTGATCGCCTTCGTGAAGCAGGTGACGGCGCTCTGCCGCGGGAAGGCCTACTTCACCACCCCCGCGAGCCTCGGTCAGTACCTGCTCCTGGACTTCATGGCCAAAAAGATCCGGCAGATCCACTGAGCGGCCGGCTCCCTGTTGACAGCCGGCCGTCCGGTCCCTACTCTAGCGTCCTCTACCATGGTGCTCATCGATACCCATTGCCATCTCTTTTCGTCGGAGTACGCCGATCTGCCCGGAGTCCTGCACCGGGCCCGCGGCAGGGGCGTGGTCGCGGCGGTCGCCCCCGGGGTCAGCCCGGCCAGCAACCTCCGGCTCCTCACGCTGGCCCGAGCCCACCCGGGCGCCATCTGGCCCTGCTTCGGCTTCCACCCGGAGCACCTCTTCCTGACCGAGGAGGACTTCCAGATGGTCTGCGCCCAGGTGCGGGAGCACCGGGCCGCGCTGGTCGGCCTGGGGGAGGTGGGCCTGCCCCACTATTTCCTGGCCGATGCCCAGGACGTGAAGGCGACGGCGGAGACGGGGCGGCGGCGCCTGCGGGACCTCCTGGGGCTCGCGGTGGACCTGGACCTGCCGGTCAGCCTCCACGCCCCTCACGAGGCGGCGGCCGAGGCCTTTGTCCTCCTCCGGGAGGCGGGGGTCGCGCGGGCCGTCTTCCACTGGCACAAGGCCCCCGAGGAGACCACCCGGCGGATCCTCGAGGCCGGGTACTTCGTGTCGGTGACCCCCGAGGTCTGCTACCGGCAACGGGACCGCCGGCTGGTCAAGGAGGTCCCCCTGGAGCAACTCCTCCTGGAGAGCGATGGCCCCTGGCCGTACGAGGGGGAGTTTACCGGGATGAGCACGGAGCCCTGGATGGTCGGCCTGGTGGCCAACGCGGTGGCCCGGATCAAGGGGATCTCGCTGGGCGAGGTCGCGGAGCAGACCACCCAGAATGCGGCCCGCCTTTTCGGCCTGGACGTGCGTCTCTTCCCCGCGCCGCGGGCCTGGCGGTGAGGAGGACCGAGTCCCTCCGCCTCCCCGGTCCTGCCGGCCCCCTCGCGGCCGTGCTGCACCGCCCGGCCCGTCCCCCCGCCCCGCTGGTGATCGCCTGCCACGGCCTCCTGAGCAGCATGGACAGTCCGAAATACGTCGCGCTCGCGGAAGCCCTCGCGGACGCGGGGTTGGCCTGCGTCCGGTTCGACTTCTCCGGATGCGGCCAGAGCGCGGGGGCGCGGGAGGAGACGACGGTGGCCGGCCGGGGAGCGGAACTTGCCGCGGTCGCCCAGGCCCTCTCTGCCCACCGGGCCGTGGTGGCGGGCAGCCTGGGACTCATGGGGAGCAGCCTGGGCGGGTTCATCGCCCTCTGCCACGCAGAGCGCGATCCGCGGGTCCGGGCGGTCGTGACCTGGGCCGCCCCCGCCGACCTCAAGGACCTCGTGGTGGAGGAGGGTCTCCTGCTCGGCTACGGCCTGGGGCGGCCCCTGCTGGAGGAACTGGAGCGGGGGAAGGGCCTGGAGGCGCCAGCCGGCGTTGCGCGCTGCTTCATCCTGCACGGGGCGGCGGACGTCCTCGTGCCGCCCTCCCACGCCCGGGCCCTCTACGCCCGGGCGGCCGAGCCGAAGGAGCTGGCGATCCTCCCGGGGGCCGACCACGTCTTCAGCGACCCGGGAGCACGGGGGGAGGCGCTCTCCGGCACCGTCGCCTGGTTCAGGCGCTTCCTCCTCGATGGGGCGCCCTGAGGAGAGCCATGCAGGGGGAGCGCTTCCTGCTCCGGCTCACGAAGGAGATCACGGAGGAGATGGCCCGGCACGCCTGCGAGGCCTTCCCGGAGGAGTGCTGCGGGGTC
>CAZRDA010000353.1:0-2225 GCA_964598715.1 uncultured bacterium
CCCCTCCCCCGCCACCTGCCGGATCGCCTCCGCAAGGTCCTCCAGGCGCTCCAGGAAGTTCGCCTCGTAGTCGCGGCAGTACGGGTTCCCGAGATAGACGGCGTCGTAGGGGCTGAGATCCGAGGCCTGCAGATCCCGCGTATTCGAGATGTCGGTGTTCAGTTCGAAGTGCGGCATGGGCTCTCCGACTAGCGGCCCACCGCTGTCCAGTGGGCAGGCAAGGAAGCGAGGGCGGCCGCGACCGGCTGGCCGCGGAGCGCGCGATCCAGCCCCTCGCGGTACCGCCGGGTGAGGGCGAAGACCGCCTCGGCCGGCAGGCTCCGCCCCTGCAACTTGAAGACGTCCACCCCGGCCGCGAGATAGGCGGGCAGGTCAGCCAGGCGGGAGATCTGGCGGCTGGGAAATATTCCCTCGTCCCAGACCACCCCGTCCTTCTCCAGGCGCCAGGGGTGCTGGCAGACCTTGGAGCAGATCCCTGCCCCGCCCCGCTTCATGCTCCCGAGGAGACGCTGGCCGTCCCCGGGGGCATCCGGGAGCGGCTGCGGTTGCAGCCGGAGGTAAGAGGGCATGAGGCAGCGGCCCAGGAGAATGAACTCCTCCACCATGTGGATCATGACCTCGATCTGGAGGTGGGTGCTCCCGCGAATGACCGCGATCTCGTCGGGCTCCAGGACCGCCGGGAAGACGAGACAGGAGGCGCCTGCCGCCTCGTAAAAGGCCCCGTCGGCCCCGGAGAGCGCCCCGGTCCCGATGCTGGCGGTCACCGGGAAATCCGGCAGGCGCCGGCGGATCGCCGCGAGGAGGCCGAGGTCATTGACGATGACCCCGGCCACCCCCCAGGTGGCGATCTCCGCCACCCGCTCGAGGAGAAAAGCCCGCTCGGCCGGCTTGGGGATCGTGTTGCAGGCCACCTGGACCGCCCGCCCGCGCCGGGTGGCTTCGGCCAGGACCCCCTGCAGCTCGCTCGCGGTCAGTTCCCCGCGCCCACCCCCGCGGCTCCATCCCTTCAGGCCGACGTAGAGCGCGTTGGCCCCGGCAGCGAGGGCGGCCGCCGCCGCCTCCGGGCTGCCGGCAGGGGCGAGGAGGATGGGACACACGGATGCAATGCTCGGCATGGTCCGACCTGGGACGGTGGCACCGCATGGTCGCACAGGGGAGGGGGCGTCGCAAGCGCAAAAAAAGGGGCCGGGACACACAGGACCCGCCCGGGCCCTGCGGGCCCCGTCCCCACGCTCCTCGCCGGGGCTGGCGCCCCGCCTACTTCGGCTGCCCGACCTGCTGTTGCCTCATGATCCGCCGGAGGAGTTTGCCGGTCCCCGGTCCCCCGGGGCCGGCCGCCCGCGGCACCTGCGCGACAAACGCAACCGTCCGGGGGAGCTTGTAGACGGCGATCTTCCCCCGGCAGAACTCGATCAACTCTTTCTCAAGGCCCTCCGATCCCTGCCCGCCGGGCTTGAGCACCACGAACGCCTTGGTCATCTGCCCCATCACCGGATCCGGCACCCCGATCACGCAGGCGTCGGCCACGGCGGGGTGCGCGACCAGGACATCCTCGATCTCCTCGGGGCCGATGCGGTACCCGCTGCTCTTGATGAGGTCATCCTCTCGGGAGAGGAACCAGATGTAGCCGTCCTCGTCTATGCTGACCATGTCGCCGGCCCGGCACCAGCCCTCCCGAACGACGCTCCGCTGCTTCTCGGGGTCGCGCCAGTACACGGTCCCCGTGGGGCCCCGGGCGATGAGCTGGCCCGTCTCCCCCGGCTTGCAGTCCTTCCCCTCCTCGTTCAGCACCCTCAGTTCGTACCCGGGGATGGCCGGGCCGATCGAGCCGGGCTTGACCCTCCGGGTGGCGGCGCTCGAGATGAAGACGAACATCATTTCCGTGGTCCCCAGCCCCTCGTAGATCTCGTGTCCGAACTTCGCCTTCCAGTCATGGTAGGTCTTGGCCGTCAGGGACTCGCCGCCGCCGGTGCAGACCTTCAGGCTGGAGATGTTGTACTTCTTCTCGGCGTCGGGGACCTGGAGGAGTTTCCGGTAGGCGGTGGGGAGGGCCGAGAGGATGGTGACCTTGTGGTTCTGGATGGTGTCGAAGAGGCCCTCGGGGGTGAAGCGGGCGAAGATGGAGACGGCCGCCCCAAAGCGGTAGGGAATCGTCGCCACGGCGGAGTAACCCGCGGCCATGGCGATGGGGGCGCCGCTGCAGATGACGTCCTGCTCCGTGATCC
>CAZRDA010000354.1:0-2221 GCA_964598715.1 uncultured bacterium
CCCACGAGGCCTGGTACGGAAACTGGCCGGGCGTCTTGCTGGCCTCGGGGCTCTTCGGCGTGTTCCTCCTGGGGTTCCTCCGTCCCCGCCGCCGGGCCGAGTGGGGAAACGCGGGACTGACCACCGCCTTCCTGATTTCCCTCTTCGCCGAGATGTTCGGCGTCCCGCTGACCATCTACCTTCTCGCTCCGGCCCTGAATCTCCCTCCCCAGGTGTTCGGCCTCGAGGAGAGCCACCTCTGGGCGTACCTGCTGGACCGGCTGGGCCTCATGCCCCTTGCCTGGGGCGTCTACGCCGTGATGGTGACCAGCGTCGCCCTCATTGTCGCCGGCGTGAGCCTGGTGGCCCTGGGCTGGCATCGGGTCTACCGGGGGAGGGGAACGCTGGTCACCGACGGGATCTACGGGCGCCTCCGGCACCCGCAGTACCTGGGCCTGATCCTGGTAGTGGTGGGGTTCAATATCCAGTGGCCGACGGTCCTAACCCTGGCCATGGCGCCCGTGCTCATCGTGATGTATCTGCGCCTGGCCCGGCGGGAAGACCGGGAGCTCGCCGCCGGCTTCGGGGACCGGTTCACGGCCTATGCCAGCCGGGTGCCGGCCTTCTGGCCGCGGACGCACTCTCCGGCCGGCCGGAGCCCGGCTGCCTCGACCGGTCGCCCGGGGTCACGCTCCGCACTTGAGGCAGCGGAGGGTGAGAACCGGCGATGACCCGGAACCCTGGGGCACGCGCTGGGCGCCACCCGGGGCAGTTACTCCGGCAGCGGACCGGACGCCCCGCAGCGACTCCGCCTGGACCTACGCACCCTGCTCCGGGGGGCCAGGCATGACCCCTGCCGCGCACCCGTCCGCGGTGGGAACCGGACGCGGCGTGTGTCAGCCGGCTGCGGCGCCTTCGGCCGAGCCTGAACGGACCGCCATCGACCAGGGAATCTCGGCAACGGCGCCCCAGGCAGCCGGTCCGGCGGGGCGCCGGCGCTGGTGGCGGGTTGCTCTGGTCCTCGCGCCGGTCCTGGCCCTCCTAGGGCTCCTGGCGTACGGCTTCACCCGGAACCCGCGCGCCATCCCATCCCCGCTCGTGGGAAAGCCGGCGCCGGACTTCCAGCTCACCCTTTTCAACGGCTCACAAGTCCGGCTCAGCGAGTTCCGGGGCAGGGTCGTCTTCCTGAACTTCTGGGCCTCCTGGTGCCCGCCCTGCCGGGCGGAGGCGCCGCTCCTCGAGGCGGCCTGGCGCCACTACCGGGACCGGGGGGTGGTCTTCCTCGGCGTCAACATCCAGGATCGGGAGGCGAACGCCCGCGGGTTCCTCGAGGAGTTCGGCATCACCTTTCCCAACGGACGGGACCCCCGGAACCGCATCGCCATCGACTACGGCGTCTACGGCCTGCCGGAGACCTTCTTCATCAGCCGCGATGGCCTCATCACCTATAAACACATCGGGGCCATTGGGGGGGATCTCCTGGCCGGAAAGATGGAGGAGGCCCTGCGGGGTGCCGTGAGTGCGGAGGGGCGCGGCGCGGACTACCGGTCCATCCGGTAGGGCTCCTAGGCGGTAGCGCCAACACCCCGTGGATGCTTTTGCGGGGCCCCACGGAGGGTGGGATAATGTGGGAGTATAATGTCTACCCCTGTCTTGCCACAGAAAGGAGCAGGATCATGAGCAGAGGGTGGGGTGTTTTCGTCGCAGTTCTTGCCCTGGCCGTCGGCGGGACGGCCCTGGCCCAGACGGGGCCGGGCATGATGGGTCCGGGCGGCATGATGGGCCCGGGCCAACAGCAAGGGCAGACGCAACGACCGGGCCAGCAGCCCGGTCCCGGGACGATGGGTCCAGGCATGACGGGTCCCGGAGGGATGATGGGCGGGGGGATGATGGGGGCCGGCCCCACCAACGATCGGCCCTGGATCACCGTCATGCTGGATCTGCGAGAGGAGCTGGGGCTCTCGGCCGAGCAAATCGGCCGGCTCTTTACCCTGCGGGACGGGTTTGCCAGGGAGGCCCGGAAGAAGAGTGAGGCCCTGGAGAAGATCGAACGGGACCTCGACCAGTTGCTCGGCCCCGGGCCCGTTGACCTGCGGGCCGTGGAGGCGAAAGTAAAAGAGGCCGAGGCCATCCGCACGGACCTCCGCCTGGCTCGGATCAGGGTGATTGAGGAAGGCAAGGGAGTCCTCACGCCCGAGCAGCGCGCGAAATTCGTGGAACTCGTGAAGGAGTCCTAACGGTC
>CAZRDA010000355.1:0-2210 GCA_964598715.1 uncultured bacterium
TGCATCGCCACCGGTCTTGACCCCCACCGGCTGCTGATCCAGGCCCGGGTCAACGGCCAGGTCCGGCAGTCCTTCAATACCGATCAGCTCATCTTCGACGTGCCGACCCTCGTTGCCTTCGTCTCCCAGGTCATGACCCTGTTCCCCGGGGATGTGATCGTGACCGGGACCCCCCCCGGTGTCGGGCCGCTCCAGCGGGGCGACGTGGTGGAGGTAGAGATCGAGAGGATCGGCGTCCTCCGCAACACGGTCGTCTAGGGGCAGCCGCGAGCAGGGTTACGACCATGTGCCCACAGCTCGCATCCCGCTGCGTGCCACATGGAAACCCCCCTGCAGTTGGAGTATGCTTAAGAGTCACACGGGGGCGCCATGTGGGTCGTGGAGACGGAGCGACTAACCAAGACCTTCGTCACCGGCTGGCTGAGGCCGCGGCGCCGCGAGGCGCTGGCCGGGGTCTCCCTCCGCGTCCCCCCCGGGGCCATCTACGGTATTGTGGGGCCGAACGGGGCCGGCAAGACGACCCTCCTCTCCATCCTGGCGACCATCCTCACCCCTGATGCCGGCCGGGCCACGCTCCTCGGGCACGACCTGACGCGGGAGCCCGCCGCCGTCCGCCAGCGTCTCAACCTCGTCAGCGGCCATGCCAACTTCGTTTGGAGCCTCCAGGTCGCGGAGATCCTGGACTTCTACGCCCGCCTCTACGGGCTGACGGCCCGGGAGCGCCGCGTTCGCGTGGAGGAGTTGCTTGAGTCGTGTGAACTGACCCCATACCGGGCCGTCCCCTACAACGAGCTCTCCACCGGGCTCAAGCAGCGCCTGGCACTCGCCAAGGGTCTCGTCAACCGGCCGGAACTTCTGCTCCTCGACGAGCCGACCGTCGGCCTCGACCCGGACATGGCCCTCAAGGTCCGGGCGCAAATCGCGGAACTGCGCGCCCGCGAGCGGGTCACGATTCTTCTCTGCACCCACTACATGCGGGAGGCGGAGCAACTGTGCGACACGGTCGCCTTCCTGAAGCGGGGCCTGATCCTGGCCGAGGGGGCACCGGCGGATCTCAAGCGGCGCCTCGGCCTGGGGGACGCGATCCGGCTTCGGATTACCGGGCGACTGCCCGACCTGGCGGGCCTCCCGGGCCTGCTCCAGTGGACCGTCCAGGACGGTCTCCTCACCTGCACCGTGGACGAGGCGGCCACCCGCCTGCCGAGCCTGCTCGGCATGCTCGCGGCGCGAGGCGTGCGCGTCGAGGAGCTCAAGGTCACCGAGCCTGACCTGGAGGACGTCTTTGTCGAGTATGCGAAGCCACACCATTAAGGCGGGCGCCTTCTTCATCCGGAACCTTCTGATGACCCGGCGCAACGCCTTCACCCTCTTCGAGGTCCTCTTCTGGCCCGCCGTGGGGCTGGCCTCGGTCGGCCTGCTCACGCGCTTCCTGGCCCTGGATGCCGACACCACCGCGTTCGTCCTCACCGGGACGATCGCGCTCAGCGTGGTCCAGGTCTGCCAACTGGACGTGGCCTACGGCCTGCTCTTCGACATGTGGAGCAAGAGCGTGAAGCACCAGTTCCTGGCCCCCATCGGCGTGTGGCACCTGGTGGCCGGCTCCTGGGCCTTCGGGGCGGTCCGGGGGACGCTGGCCTTCCTGGTGATGGCCGTCTTGAGTACATGGGCCTTCGGCTTCGACTTCCTGAAGGCCGGTCCGCTCCCGCTGGGCCTGTTCCTCCTGGGCTGCCTCTTCAGTGCGGCGGCCGTGGGGGTTCTGGTCTGCATCCTGGTCCTCTGTTTCGGCTATCGGGCAGAGGTCGCCGCCTGGTCGCTGGTGAGCATGCTGATGGTCCTGTGCGGGGTGTACTACCCCGTCGAGCTCCTCCCGTCTCCCCTGGCGGTAGCCGGCCGCGCCCTGCCCCTGACCGGCATCCTGGAGGGGTTCCGGGCGGGCTACGGCTTCCCTCCGGCTGGGTCAGCCCCGTTCACCTGGGGCTTCGCCTGGGGGCTGGCCTACCTGGTGGCGGGGGGCCTCATGCTCCACTGGGCGGCGCGCTACGCCCGGAAGAGCGGCATGCTCCTCCGTCTTTCGGAGTGATGTCCTCCCTTGGCTCTCGAGCGCGGGGCCGCTATAATCGCGGAACCATCGGAAGAAGAAAGGAGCACGGGTGGCGAGGGCACGGGAGCAGATGAGGGGGCCGCGCGGCCCGGTCCGCCAGCACGTCTCG
>CAZRDA010000356.1:0-2203 GCA_964598715.1 uncultured bacterium
TGCCAACCCCCCTGCCTTCCGCCTCCTCGGTCGAGGCGTATTCTGACTCACGGCAGCGCTGCCGCCAGGTGGCGGGTGGAATCCCCCAAGCACCCTACTTTCCTACCTTTTCATCCCTCGATTTCTCTATCCTTCCGGCTCGCGCGGGACAAGCGGTTCCGAGAGCGGCTGGCACAGCTTGCGGCGAGAATTAGTCAACAAAAGCCTTGACCCCTCGGGTTCATGATCCCTCGGGTTCACGGAGGTCATTTTTATTGGGGGAAGGAGGCCAAGGCCGGCTCATGCAACGAGGTCCGACCCTCGTCGCGTCTGTAGGCACGCTGCTCCTGCTCTGTTTCGGCTGGGGGCTGGGCGGGGCCGTGGCATCCACAGACGCGGCCGCCCGTACGCTGGTCCTGTCAGTGGAAGGGGACCGGGTGAGCGCCACAATCGCGCAGGCGCCGCTTCGGGAAGTGCTGGCCGAGCTGGCCCGCCAGGTCCCGCTGCGCCTATCCATCACCGGTCCGGTCGCGAAGGAGCGAGTCTCGGTCTCGTTCACGAACCTGCCGCTCGCAGAGGGCATCGAACGGATCTTGGAGGGCCGGTCCTACGTGCTGATTTACGCAAGCCCGCAGGCAGCGTCAGGGGTGGTGGGAGGGGCTCGGATCGTTGAGATAATCGTCCTGCCACACGAGGGCCTTCCTGCGAACGCAACGCCCGCGGTGCCCTTCACCACTGAGCCGGCGCAGGCCCCCGTTGAGGCGGTCAGCCCGACACGCCCGGCGGGCGGTGAGCCCCCCGTCCAGGAGGACCTGCCCTTGGAATGGCTGAGACACCAGACCCGCGAAGCATCCAATCCAGCCGATCGGGTGGCCGCCCTCGAAGCGCTGACCGAGCGCGGCGAGTCGCAAGAAGTGCTGCCCACCCTGACCGCCGCGCTGGCGGATCCTGATGCCACCGTCCGGGCGGCAGCCTTGGCGCTGATCAAAGACACGGGAGAAGCGATTCCCCTCACGCCGGTCACTCAAGTGGCCTCGGCCGATCCGAGTCCGGAGCTACGGATGCAGGCGTTGGCGCTGCTGGCCAAGCGGGCGAAGGCGGAGGCGGCCGACCCGCTCATGCGAGCGCTCGAAGATCCGGACCCACAGGTCCGCGAGCGGGCCCGTGCGCTCCTTGAGAAACTCGGAATCCCGGTGGCGGACGCGAGCGGGTCCGACGAGACGCCTCTGGAAGGGGAAAGGAGGTGAGCCGGCCGACAGAAGCGAGCAGGAACGCAGGCGTCGTCTGATCATCGGTGACACAGGACCACATGAAACCAACACAGGAGGACACTGCGATGAAACAAAGACATCACACAGGTTTCTTCGGCGTGGCGCTGGCGTTGCTGGCCCTGGCGGGCCTGGTCGGGTCGGCCTACGCGATGGAGCTCGAGAGCTGGGACAAGAAGATCACGAACGCGTCCAAGCGGTTTACGGTGCTGAGCGACTTCAACAACCAGGCGGTGTTGGATAAAGAAACCGGGCTCGTGTGGGAGCAGTCGCCGGATACGACCCCTGTGTCGTGGTTCACTGCCCGCGTAGACTGCATCGACAAGAACGTCGGCGCCCGCAAAGGCTGGCGCTTGCCCTCGATCGCCGAGTCGGCGAGCCTGGTGGACCCGAACGCGGCCTCGGCTCCGTTCTTGCCGGCGGGCCATCCCTTTTCCAACATAGTGCTGTCTAACTATTGGTCGGCGACGACTATTGCGGGCGATCCTCCCAACGTGTGGCTCGTGAACTTCACCGATGGCATCGTGGGCTTCACCCTTAAGGGGGCCGCCTCCGGCCGCACCTGGTGTGTCCGTGGTGGCATGAATGCGGATCAGTATTGAGGATTGGGTCATTTGAGTGATTTGGTCATTTCTCACGGTGAGCAGGAACAAAACCCTGCTCACCGTAAGGGGCATATTCCACTATGATGATCGCGCCGGATGTGAGGCGAGTTGACCTAGATGCCTTCGTGAAGAAGCTCACCCCTCACCCTAACCCTCTCCCTCAAGGGGAGAGGGTGTTCTTATAGCTCGCGGTTCGGTGGGCTGACGGTCTCAGAGGCGGTCCACGATGGTCACGATCGTATGGAGTCCACCGGCCCCGGCGGGACTCGGGCGCACGATTTCCGAGGTGATGGCAGGGGTGATTGTCGCCATCCCCCCGACATCCTTGAGGTGTGACAAAATGCCGTATTG
>CAZRDA010000357.1:0-2199 GCA_964598715.1 uncultured bacterium
CGGGCCGACTTTTCCCTTCCGGGCGGAACCGCCCATCGGGTATACTGAACCATTCCCGCTCCGTGTTGGCGGAGTCGGACATGCCGATCGTGCTCCTGGCCGAAGACGAGCCAGACATCGTCAAGCTGGTCACCTACATCCTGCGGCGGGAGGGCTTCTCCGTCCTCACCGCGACCAGCGGCGGGGAGGCCATCGCTGTGGCCCGGCGGGGCGAGGTGGACGTCATCCTGTTGGACATCATGCTGCCGGAGCTGGACGGCTACGGCGTCTGCGCGGCACTCCGGGAGGACCCGCTGACCCGCCACCTGCCCGTCGTGATCATGAGTGCCCGGGCCCAGGCCAAGGAAGTGAAGCGGGGGCTCGAGGCCGGTGCCGTCTCCTACATCACGAAGCCCTTCGAGCCGGCGCAGCTCACGGAGCAGATCCGGGCCGCGCTGGCCGCAGGCGCGGTCAGGAAGGCGCAGGGTGGAGCGGGGGACGACAGGCATCGTTGAAGCGGATGGTCCCCGGGCGGCTGCCTTCCCTGCGCCGCTCCGCGACGGGGCGGACCAGGCCCCGCCGCGGGACCAGTCACGGCTGGCCCTCCAGAACGCCGACCGTCTGATCCACACGATCGGAGACGTGTTGTCTTGCGGAGCCATCCAGACCAGCGGAGCGCTGCCCGGCCGCGAGGGAGCTCTGCGGCGCCCGGCGGCGTCGTCCGCCGGCGCGGGGAGGCTCCCGGGGCGGGGGCTGCCATGACCGAGCGGCGAGAGGCAGGCGGGGAAGGGTCCCGCGCGGCTGGGGGCCACGCGCCCGTGATCCTCGTGGTGGACGACGAGCCGGGGATCATCCGGATGCTCCAGGTGACCCTCCAGCGTCGGGGGTTTGACGTTCTCACTGCCAGTTCGGGACGGGAAGCGCTGGAGCTCGTGGCCCGGGAGCCGGTGGATCTTGTCCTCCTCGACATCATGATGCCGGGCCTGGATGGCCTGGAGGTCACACGCGCGCTCCGGGCAGTCCCGGAGGCGGAACGGGTTCCCGTGATCATCCTGACGGCGAGGGACACGGTCCGGGATAAGGTAGCCGGCTTGGAGTTGGGTGCGGACGATTACATGACCAAGCCCGTCAACGGGGAGGAGCTGGTGGCCCGGATCCGAGTCCAACTCCGCCTGGCGGGGATGGACCGGGCCATCCGGCGGCAGAACCGGGAGCTAGCCGGCCTGAACGCGGTGGCCGTCGCCGTCGGCCGATCCCTGGATGTCCCGGAGATTCTGGGGGCGAGCCTGGAGCGGATGACGGAGGTGGACGGGGTGGCCGCGGGCGCAGTCGTGCTCTGGGAGCCGGAGCGCGGGATCCTGACGCTGGCGGTGGAGCGAGGGCTCCCCCCCGCCCTCCAGGGGGCCTGGCACGAGCAGCCGCTCACCACCTCCCCGTGGGGCGTCATCTTCCGGGAGCCGGGTTCCGGTCTCCTGGAAGACCTGGCCGCGTCCCCCGACCCGGCCCTGCGGAGCGAGGCCGGCGGCCCCTACGGCAACCACGCCTGCGTTCCCCTCAGCGCCAAGGGGCGGACGCTGGGCCTGGTGCACCTCCTCTCCCGGGCCCCGCACCGCTTCGGGGCCGAGGAGATGCGCTTCTTCACCGCCATCGGGCAGCAGGTGGGCATGGCGCTGGAGAACGCGCGCCTGTACCACAACACGCAGCAGCAGGTCTCCCAGATGCGGGCGCTGTACGAGGTCTCCTCCTCCATCACCTCCACGCTGGAGCTCCAGGAGGTCCTGCGGGCCCTCATCGAGCGGCTGTTAGACCTCCTGAAGGTGGATCGGTGCGTGGTGACCCTTTCGGACGTCACCGGCACGGCCGGCGAGGTGGTGATGGGGTACGACGGCTCCAAGCCCATGCCCTGGTTCCACGGGATCGAGATCACCCTGGACCGTCACCCCGAGGTGCGCTTCGCCCTGGAGACCAAGAAGGCCCTGGTAATCCCCGAGGCCCTCCAGGAGCCGCTCCTGATGGCGGTCCGCAGCCTCCTGGCGCCGCTGCACGTCCGGTCCATGCTGATTATTCCACTCCTCACGAAGGACAAGGCCCTGGGGGTGATCTCCCTCAGCAGTCTGCGGGAGCCCCGCCACTTCAGCCCGGGCGACGTGGAATTCTGCCAGATCCTGGCCAACCAGGCGGCCATCGCCATCGAGAACTCCCGCCTCTTCGCCGAGACCA
>CAZRDA010000358.1:0-2166 GCA_964598715.1 uncultured bacterium
CGCAGCACCCGGCGGATGTACTCGCGCTCCAGTTCCTCCAGGGTCATGAGCTCCTCGTCGGGCGCGCCATCGCTGGCAACCGCCATCAGGTTCACGGCCAGTTCCTCCGGGGTGAGCGGACCCTTCTCCCAGAGGATCACCGCGCGCTCGATGATGTGCTCGAGCTCCCGGACGTTCCCGGGCCAGGGGTAGCGCCGGAGGAGCGCCGCCGCTTCCGGGCTGATCTCCTGGACCGCCTTGCCATACCGCGCCCCGAAGTGCTGGAGAAAGTGAGCGGCGAGGGGGAGGATATCCTCGGGGCGCCGCCGGAGAGGGGGGACCACGACCGGCACGACGTTCAGCCGGTAGTAGAGATCCTCGCGGAACTGGCTCGCCTTGATGGCCTTCGCCAGATCCCGATTGGTGGCCGCGAGGATCCGGACGTCCACCGAAAGGGTCCGGGTCCCGCCCACCCGCTCGAAGGCCCGCTCCTGGAGAACACGCAGGAGCTTCGCCTGGAGGCTCAGCGGCAGTTCCCCCACCTCGTCCAGGAAGAGGGTCCCACCGTGGGCCAGTTCGAACCGCCCCGGCTTCTCGGCGGCGGCATCCGTGAACGCGCCCTTCTCGTGACCGAAGAGCTCGCTCTCCAGCAACCCCTCCGGGAGGGCCGTACAGTCCACCTTGATGAAGGGCCCTTCCCGCCGCTGGCTCGCCTCGTGAATGGCGCGGGCGATGAGTTCCTTCCCGGTCCCACTCTCGCCCAGGATCAGGACGGTGGCATCCGTGGGTGCCACCTGGGCCCCCATCCGGAGGACGGCCCGCATCTCCGGGGCCTCGGCGACGATGGCGTTAAAGGCTATGCTTCCGCCCCCCATCGCTCCGCCCGCCCCGGGTTGGGGGCGACGATAACGCGTTGCGGCGCGTCGCCCCAGAGCCTATCGAGACCGTAGTACTGGCGCGTAGTTTCCTCAAAAATATGGATAACGCAGTCATTGTAGTCAAGCAAAATCCAGCGCGCTTCGGCGTATCCTTCGATGTGCAGCGGTCGCGCTGAGGCCGCCCGAAGGCGCTCATGGATTTTGTCGGCAATCGCCTGGACCTGTTTGTGGGTCGGCGCGCTCACGATCAGGAAGAAGTCCGTGAAGGAGCAGAGCCCTCGCAGATCCAGGCTCACCACCGAGTCCGGCTTTCCCTCGGCGGCGGCCGCGGCCGCCAGGTGTACCAGCCGATCAGGCTCGATGGGGGTCGTCCTCCTTCCGCCCGCCGCCGCTTGAGGGAGCCGGGCGCTTCTGGTACAGACGGTTCTTCTGCATGTAGGCCGCCACCGTATCGGGCACCAGGAACCGGACGCTCCGCCCCTCCTCGACCAACTGGCGGATCTCCCGGGAGGAGATGTCGAGGGAGACCACCTCCACGAGGAGCACCAGCCCCGGGACGGGAGCGCCCCGGGCCTGCTCTGGCCCCACCTCCGAGATCCGCAGGTACTTGAAGGTGGGGTCGCCCAGGGCCGCCCGCTGCTCCCGCGTCAGCGCCCTCTCGACCTCATCCAGGCGCCACCCCGGGCGGGCGGTGACGATGACCTGGGTGAGGCGCAGGAGCTCCTGCGCCTCCTTCCAGCCGCTGAGTTCCAGGAAGGCGTCCACCCCCATGATGAAGTAGAGCAGGGTCTCCTTCCCGTACAGGCGGAGGAGTTCCCGGACCGTGTCCACCGAGTAGGAGGTCCCCGGCCGCTTCAGTTCGATCGGGGAGACGGTGAAGTCGGGGGTGAAGACGGTGGCCAGCGAAACCATCTCGTACCGGTGGATGGGCGCCGCCACATCCCCGGCGTCCTTGTGGGGCGGGCGGGCCGCCGGCACGAAGATGATCCGGTCCAGGCCGAAGGCCAGGTAGATCTCCTCCGCCGCGCGCAGGTGCCCCAGGTGGATCGGGTCGAAGGTCCCACCCATCACGCCGATGCGCATCCGCCCCTCACCGCTGCGACTGCCGGACCTGGCCGTCCCCCAGGACGACGAACTTGGTGCAGGTCAGTTCGGCCAGCCCCACGGGTCCCCGGGCGTGGAGCTTGTGGGTGCTCACCCCCATCTCGGCTCCCAGCCCGAACTCCCCCCCGTCCGTGAACCGAGTGGAAGCGTTGACGAAGACCGCCCCGGCGTCCACCTCCCGGAGGAAGCGCATGGCCGTGGCATG
>CAZRDA010000359.1:0-2147 GCA_964598715.1 uncultured bacterium
GCGAGCCGCTGCTCCTCGGCATCACCAAGGCGAGCCTCACGACGCAGTCGTTCATTTCGGCGGCGTCGTTCCAGGAGACGACCCGCGTGCTGACCGACGCGGCGATCCGCGGAGCCCGCGACGACCTGCTCGGGTTGAAGGAGAACATCATCATCGGGCATCTCATCCCGGCGGGATCGGGTATCTACCGGTACCACGACATCGAGATCGAGCCGCCCGAGGGCTTCACGCCGCCCACGCCACCGCCGGAGCTGTTACCCGGCGTGGCGCCGGTGCCGGAAGAGGCCGAGGTGTAGTAAACGGCAGCACGAAAGGACAAGCGCCCGGGAGTGATCCCGGGCGCTTGTGTTTCTCGGGAGCACTGGCCGAGCCGGGGCGTGGTCAGTGCTTCGGGATCGCGTTGCCGAAGATGCCCCCACCTGGTCTACTCACGGGCGAAACGTCTCCTGTCACATCCATTGTCCCGGGCGTTGCCCCGTGTGACTCCCAGCTAGGGTTTTGGGAAGAGGCTACCTATAAGGGCCCCCACCCCCATGCCCGCTAGAGCGCCTACGATGGCACCCCCCAAGGTTCTGCCCAAGCAGTGCCTTCCAGACTCGCAGAATCCTCTTGCGAACGCCGCGCCGGAAACACCGCCGACGACAGCTCCGGCGATCGCGCCTTCACGCCAATGATCGTGAGCTTTTGTGACAGCATCCGCATACACAATCCTGGAATCGCTTGACCACAGCACTACGAACTGTGCTTGCGGAGGACGAAGAGTGTCCGACCGAAAGGTCGGCTGGAGATATTGGGCACTAGCGGTCCGAAAATGTCCCAGAATCATGAACACGGCCAAGAGAACAGCCCAAAGACGGATTGGGCCCCTTTGCGACTTAGCCTCCAACTTCTCCAGGTACGTCACGGTTTCCTTCTTCGGAGGTCAGAACCCCATGCCCTGTAGACGGGGGCTGTAAGGATCGGAGTCTGCACCACCAACGTTGATGGGAATCCATCCTCTAAATCGCACCTGTGTCCAATAACATTCGAGTCGGCCTGACCCATAGTATTCATACGATGGGTTGCTGCTCGGCATGCAGTCCTGCGATGCAGAGTGGTTCGACCGACTGCCAAAGTTCAGACTTGCACCCGCAGCTACGCGGGCGGTCGTGTTGACCGATTCACAAATGTCGGTTCCAAAGGCTCCCCCGCTGTTGCACTCGTTCCGAGATGCGTAGTTGGCGTGTTTTCCCTGCGCGACATAGGCCCGAGGATAGGCACCTGCGTGCGCTGGGTAGATCAACGCGAATGGATAGGCCTTCGTGCCACGAGTGTAGACTCCATAGCTAGTGTGCTGCGAGTACGAGGCCTGGTTGAGCACCCAGTGCTGACTGGTGAAGTCGTAGTAGGTTTCTTCGAAGATAGCCTCCGAGTCACCGTTATGTCCCTCGCACGATGGATCGTGAAACGGCGGCGGCAGAGTGCACAAATACGCTTGGCTGCCTTCATCACGGTAATACGATAGCAGGTAGCCCACCATTACCTTGTCGCCACTACTGATTCGCGCAACCCAGTGGGGTTCGCGTCCTACATTGTCTCCGTTGTAGTAGTAGAGCTCGGGGGCGAACGCAGCGGCGAGATTCTTTTCGCAGAAGTCGCCGAGCCCGTCCTGGTCGGCATCAGTATAGGTTCCGAAATAGCACACGTCTGGCGTCACCCCGCTTCCCAGGAAGACGCCGGGCGCGTTGGGATTGGGATCTGTCTCCGTGCAGCCGAGCTGGCACAGAGGGCCGACCAGTGCCCGCGGCGACGTCGGATTGGACCGCGAGGAGTCGGAGCAGGTCGTGATGGGAAGCAGGAGGAATGGGAGCATCCAGCGGAACAGGTGCGGTCGCATCGATCCTCCTCCTTCAGCGAACCTTCGGCGGTGGCCGGGCAGGCCGGCTCTCGAAGTACAAGGCCCAACATTCAAACCCGGCGTATGAATTCAGTGTGAGGGGGGGGGCGAAGAGATCATCATCATCGGGCAGAGTCGCCGCGCGACAGTGATTGTCGGGCGCCGTCCTCCACGGCGCGAGAACGATACCGGCCCGGCAGCCATCCCCGGCCATCGTGGAGCGTGGTTGACCCTTGCTCCCGTGGCGCCGAGGACACGATCATATGGGCAT
>CAZRDA010000360.1:0-2135 GCA_964598715.1 uncultured bacterium
TGAGCTCCCTGCTGCTCTGGTGGAGACCTGCCTACGAGTTTCGGCCGGACATCCCTCAGACGCTGCTGGTCCTCGTGGGCCTCTGGCGGTTCATGCAGGCCTTGGCGCGCCGCAGCCGGAGGGAGTTCCTCGCCGCCGGCGCCCTCCTGGGGGTCGCATTCTGGCTGGTCACCAAGACCCTGTTCCCCCTCGTCGGCCTCACCCTGGTGTTTGTCGTCTCCAGCGCCCTCCGGCGCTCGGCTGCCTCTCTTCGAGCCAACCTGACCGGCCTGCTCCTCTTCCTCGGCGCCTTCGCCGGGACCGTCCTGGTGGGGGGGCTCCTGCTCTGGACGGCGGGTGCCCTGCCGAAGTTCCTCCAGTGGGCGATCATCAACAACTTCCGCAACCCCCACCGGTTCTCAGCCCTCCGGAGAATGGAGCTAGACACCCACTGGGTCTTCTTCACGCTCGCCCTCGTGGGAGTGGGCCAGACCCTGACCCGAATGGTCAGGGAAAGGGTCGTGGATGAGATCCAGCTTGCGCCCCTCCTGGCCGGGGCGGCGACGGCGGGGGTCTACCTGTTTCTGATGCCGGCCCCCTATGGCCAGAGCGCCCTCCCCTTCCTGCCCCTGGCGGCCATGTACGGGGCCGTTGTCGTGAGACGAGTGATCGCGCGGGCCCTGCCGCCACGGGTCTCGGGCTCCGAGGCTCTTGGCGACTCTGCGGTCCCGCTCGTCCGGTCGCCACAGCGCCTGGCCTGGGCGGCGCTCGCGGCGCTCTTCCTCTACGGGGTCTGTATGCCGCCGCTGCAGGCACTGCTGACCAGGATGCCACCCCTGTCGGATCACTGGCCGAACCGCCGCGAGACAATCCGTTACGTGCTCGCCCTCGCGTCGCCCGACGATTGCGTCTTTGACGCTCATGGGCTGTACATCTTCAGGCCGCACGCCACCTACTACTATCGGTTGGCGGTCGGGACTCGGAAGTGGCTCCGAGCTGGATTCATTCCGGAAACCGACATCATCAACGACCTGCGGAGGAGCCAGTGTAAGGTGGCGATCTTTTCACAAGCTGTCATGGAGCTGCCCCCGAACCTGTTGAGATTCCTTCACTCGCATTTCGTATCAACGGGGTTGCAAGGAAAGGAGGCGGTACACGTGGCCGGGACGGTGCTCCCTCGCGCTGCTCTGGTAGGGAACCGCGCGACCGTGTCGTTGATCGCCTCGGCCGAGTATGCGGTGCAGGCGCGGGGGGGCACGCCGAGGGTCTCCATCGATGGCCAGCGCTACCAGGCGCCGGTGTTCCTGAGGGAGGGCGCGCATGAGATCGTCGTCGAGGGGGAGTTCGAGGAGATCACCATTCTCTACAGCCGGGTCTTGGATAGCCGGTTCAGCCCGCGCGCTCCCGCGGCCGTCGATCGCCCCGATCGGACCTCCCGTCCCAGATCGTCGGATGAGGAGCAATGGCAAAAACCTCCTCGCGTCAGAGGGCACATGAATGGCTTCAGGTCCCTCCCCGCTCAGCCCAAGGGGGTTGGCGGCAACGTTTTACGCCTGACTGAGGGGGAGCCGGGCTGACGACACTTGACGCGGTTGGCGGCAGCGGAATAGACTGAGCCGGGTTCTGGTCCCCACCGCTTTTCTCAGGAACCGGTCTCCGATGGAACACCGCTCGGGATAACCGTGTCACAGGGACCCTGCGTGAGTTAGCGCCAATTGCCTCCCTCTTCAGGCCACGCTCCTGTGGGAGTCCTGCCAACCGCACCCCGCGCACCGGAGCGCTGGCTGTCCCTGAGCGTGCTCGGCCTGATCGCCTTCGCGCTGGCGCTCCGCCTGCCCATGCTCGTCAAGGCGCGGCTCGGAAGCGACGAGGTGTCGCAGTTCCACACGGCCTGGGCAGTCGCCCAGGGCCAGGTCCCCTACCGCGATTTCCGGCAGAGTCACCCCCCGCTGCTCTACTACCTCATGGCCCCGGTCTTCACGCTGATGGGCGAGGACCTCCGGATCATCTACGTGGGCCGAGGCCTCATGCTCCTGTGCCTCCTGCTGATCCTCCTCCAGCTCTACCAGATCGCCCGGCGGTGCTTCGATGCCCTGACGGGGCTGCTGGCGGTCCTCCTCCTGAGCTCCCTGCTGCTCTGGTGGAGACCTGCCTAC
>CAZRDA010000361.1:0-2121 GCA_964598715.1 uncultured bacterium
GGGAGCCCATGACGCCCACGCTCGAGCAGGCCCTCCAGATCTACCGGACGATGCTCCGGATCCGGGCCTTTGAGGAGAAAGCCAGCGAACTCTTCCTCGCGGGCCGGCTCCCCGGGTTCCTGCACGCCTACGTTGGCCAGGAAGCCGTGGCGGCCGGGGTTTGCGTCCGCCTGACCAGGGAGGACACCATCACCAGCACGCACCGGGGCCACGGCCACGTCGTGGCGAAGGGGGCGCGCCTAGATCTGATGATGGCCGAGCTCTTCGCCAAGAAGACCGGTTACTGCAAGGGGAAGGGCGGCTCCATGCACATCGCTGACCTGGACCTGGGGATTCTGGGGGCGAATGGCATCGTGGGCGCCGGCATCCCCATCGCCGCCGGGGCCGGCCTCACCGCGAAGATGCAGGGGCGCAGCGCGGTCACGGTGGCCTTCTTCGGCGACGGGGGCTCGAACACGGGGGCCTTCCACGAGGGGCTGAACCTGGCGGCCGTCTGGAACCTCCCGGTTCTCTTCGTCTGCGAGAACAACCAGTACGCCGAGTCCACCCCCCGGGAGGTGCACCAGAAGGTGAAGGACATCGCCATCCGGGCCATGGCCTACGACATTCCCGGGGTGGTGGTGGACGGGATGGATCCCACGGCCGTCTTCGCCGCCGCCGGGGAGGCCATCCGGCGTGCGCGGGAGGGGGGCGGCCCCACCCTCATCGAGGCCAAGACCTATCGCTTCATGGGGCACTACGTGGGGGATACCGGGGCCGCCTACCGGGATCAAGCGGAGGTGGAGCGCTGGAAGCAGCGGGACCCCATCCCCCTCTTCCGTCGTGTCCTCCTGGAGGAGCGGCGGGTCCCGGCGGTTGATCTGGCCACCATCGAGGCGGAGGTGCAGCGGGAGATCGCCGAGGCGGTGACCTTTGCCGAGCAGAGCCCGGAACCGGACCTGGAGGACGCCCTCCGGGACATCTTCGCCTGAGAGCGCACCAGCAGAGCGAGGGGGCGGCGGGCCGGCAGTCCGGCGGGGGCTCCGGAGGGGCCGATGCGGAAGATCACCTACCGGGAGGCGCTCAAGGAGGCCCTGCGGGAGGAGATGCGGCGGGACCCGCGGGTCTTCCTCCTGGGGGAGGATATCGCCCAGTTCGGCGGCTCCTACAAGGTGACCCAGGGTCTGCTGGACGAGTTCGGTCCGGAGCGGGTCCGGAACACGCCCATCTCCGAGGCGGCCATCGTGGGGGCCGCGGTGGGGGCGGCCCTGACCGGGATGCGCCCCGTGGCCGAACTGATGTACGTGGACTTCTCCGGGATCGCCATGGACCAGATCGCCAACCAGGCTGCCAAGAACCGCTACATGTTCGGTGGCAAGGCGCTGGTGCCGATGGTCCTGCGGACCCAGGGGGGGGCTGGGCGCTCCTCGGCGGCCCAGCACGCCCAGTCGTTGGAAGCCTGGTTCATCCACATCCCGGGGCTGAAGGTGGTCATGCCCGCCACCCCCTACGACGCCAAGGGCCTTTTGAAGACCGCCATCCGGGACGACAACCCGGTCATCTTCATCGAGCATAAGCTTCTCTATCCGGAAACGGGGGAGGTGCCGGAGGAGGAGTACCTGGTCCCGCTCGGGGTGGCGGAGGTGAAGCGGGCCGGGGAGGACGTGACGGTGGTCGCCCACTCCCGCATGGTCCACCTGGCGCTCCGGGCCGCCGACCGCCTGGCAGCGGAGGGGATTTCCTGTGAGGTGGTGGACCCCCGGACCCTGGACCCCCTGGATACCTCCACCATCCTCCGCTCAGTGGAGAAGACCGGCCGCCTGGTCATCCTCCAGGAGGCGGTGGCGCAGTGCTCCTTCGCCTCGGAGGTGGCCGCCCTCGTGGCGGAGGAGGCCCTGGACTGCCTGGATGCCCCCATCCGGCGGGTGACCGCCCTGGACACCCCCATGCCCTTCTCTCCCAAGCTGGAGCGCTTCGTGCTCCCGAGCGAGGAGAGGCTGATCGCCGCTGTCCGGGAGGTTTGCGCCTAGCCTCCTCGTCGCCCCGAAGGGGGGTCCTTCCCCGGAGCGGGCGACCGCGCAACTTTATCTTGACCGGTCCCGGGACCTCCGTCTATCATGGCGAAGTTTTGCTGGCCCCGGG
>CAZRDA010000362.1:0-2109 GCA_964598715.1 uncultured bacterium
AACATCCCAATCACCAACCAGGCGCTCGGCCAGGTCTACGAGTTCAGCAAGTAGCATTCCGAGCTGAGCCTGACCCGGCAGAGGGGACGCTGCGATGTGGCTGAGGGCATCGAGTTCGAAAATGGGCTCACGGTGTACTTCTCCGGGAGCACGGCCCTGACCATGGACATGGAGCTCTGGACGGGCGTGGAGCTGCCGGCCCGCCGACGCCGCAGGACCTGGCGCGGGAGATTCAGGCGCTCAACTTGCCAGTCACGGTTCTGAACCCGGAGTTGAAGAAGGTGTACACGCTTTCGCCGTGATTCCCGGCTCTCAGGGGGCATCCAAAGAGTGATCCCGGCGCGTCTCCCGGTCGGCGGCCGGACCGGAACCGGCAGGCGGCGAGCCCAATGAGCGGGAGCGCCGGGAGGGAGGGGGGTGGATGAGGGCGACGACGGGATGGCTGGCGGGGGCAGGACTGGTGCTGGCCCTGCTGGGGGCGGCCGAAGGGGCGGGCCTGCTCGGGCCGCCCGAGACGGCGACGCCGGCGCCGGAGGTGGAGAGCCCGGTCTGGATAAACTCGGGTCCGCTTCGGCTCGCCGACCTCCGGGGCAAGGTCGTCCTAGTGGAGTTCTGGACCTACGGGTGAGTCAACTGTCTCAACGTGGTCCCGAGTTTGCGGGACTGGCACGAGCGGTACGGCCCCCAAGGGTTGGTCATCATCGCGGTCCACTCCCCGGAGTTTTTCTGGGAGAAGAGCCCGGACCGCGTGCGGGCGAAGGTGGCCGAACTGAAGATCCTCTACCCGGTGGCGCTCGATAACGACTTCAGCAACTGGAAGCGGTACGGCAACCGCTACTGGCCGACGCAGTACCTCGTGGACAAGCGGGGCCGGATCCGCGCGAAGCACATCGGCGAGGGGGGCCGCGTCGAGGTCGAGGCGGCCCTCCGGACTCTGCTCGCCGAGAAACCCTAGGGACGCCCGCCCGCAGACTTTCCGCCCCACGATACCTTGCGGGGTTGTCGCCCTGGCCACGCCGGCCCCCGCGGAGAGGCGGAGCCCTCGCGGCCTCGCGGCCCCGGCGTCGGGCACGCTAACCGTTGCCGCAGCGTTCCCCTACCTGGTATAGTGCCCCGCCGCCCCCACCGGGGGGGCAGCGCATTCGGGAGGGCGCATGCACGTCCTGCTCGTCTCCTCCGAGGTCGTCCCCTTCGCCAAGACCGGGGGCCTGGCCGACGTGGCCGGGGCGCTGCCCCGGGCGCTGGCAAGTCTCGGGATCGAGGTCACCGTCGCCCTTCCGCGCTACCGGCAGATTGACGGGGCCAGGTTCGGCCTCCGGAAGGTCCACGACGGTATCCGCATCCCCGTGGGGGAGCGACAGGAGCTGCTCACCGTCTTCGAGGCGCCGGTGCCGGGGGGCCGGGCTCTCCTCCTCGAGCACGAGGGGTTCTTCGGCCGCAACGGTCTGTACCAGGACAAGGGGCAGGACTACCCGGACAACGCCGAGCGCTTCACCGCCTTCGCCCGCGGCGTCACGGAGATGGTCCGCGCCCTCGGCCTCACACCGGACGTCCTGCACTGCAACGACTGGCAGACCGGCCTGATTCCCCCCTATCTCAAGACCCTCTATGCTGGCGACCCGGTCCTGGGAAAGGCCGCCAGTCTCTTCACGATTCACAACCTGGGCTATCAGGGTCTCTTCCCCGCCGAGCGGTTCAGCGTCACGGGGCTCCCCCGCGGACTCTTCCAGTGGCGGGCCATGGAGTTTTATGGCAGGGTCAACTTCCTGAAGGGCGGCCTCGTGTACGCCGACTGCCTGAGCACCGTGAGCCGCCGCTACAGCCAGGAGATCCAGACCCCGGAGTTCGGCGCCGGCCTGGAGGGGGTGCTCAAGGAGCGGGCCGCCGATTTGTACGGGATTCTCAATGGGGTGGACACGGAGGAGTGGAGCCCGGCCACGGACAAGCACCTGGCTGCCCGCTACAGCCGCGACGACCTCGGCGGCAAGGCGATCTGCAAGGCCGACCTCCAACGCACGATGGGCCTCCCTGTGCGGCTGGACGTCGCGGTCCTCGGGGTGATCTCTCGCCTCGCCGACCAGAAAGGGATTGACCTCGTGGCGGCATCGG
>CAZRDA010000363.1:0-2108 GCA_964598715.1 uncultured bacterium
CGCGGGCGACCTGGACCAGGACCTCCTGCCCCTCCTGGATGAGCTCCTCGATGGAGGGATGTGGGCGCCGCTTCGCGGGGGGCTGGGGGGCCGGCCGGATCTCCTCCGGCGCCTCAGCCTGGGCTCCCCCATTGGTCTCCCCCAGGCCAAGGAGGTGCTCGTACTCCTCCATGTCCTCGAAGATGTCCCGCACGTACAGGAACGCGTCCTTATTGAGGCCGATGTCCACGAAGGCCGCCTGCATCCCGGGGAGGATCTTCAGCACCCGTCCCTTGTAGATATTCCCGGCCACGCTCCGGGCCTTCACGTCGTCAATCATCAACTCGACCAGGTGGCCGTCCTCCAGGATGGCCACCCGGGTCTGGGTCATCGAGGCGTTGACGATAATCTCGCGCTTCATGGGGACGTGTGACCTCGCGGGTGGGCGCCCTACGCGGGGGCGGGGGCCGGCGCCGGCGAGAGGACCGGCGTGAGCCCGAGGCCCGTGCGGGTGATGGTGAGATGCCCGTCCAGACCGGCCAGCGCCTCGGCAGTGAGGTGCGGGGCCAGGAAGGCCCGCAGCACTTCCCGGGGCCGGACGCCGGCCCCGGCCTTGAGGCGGAGGAGGAAGGCGCCGGGGCCGACGGGAACGAAGGCCTCCAGGGCCGGGCGGGCGTTGACGGTGATGGTCTCCCCTTTGCGGAAGCCGTCCACGGGGATCGTCTCCCGGGTCAGGAACGCAGCGCAGGCGGCAACCCATTCCGGCAGGGCAGCCGCCACGGAGGGGGACAGGATCGCCCGGTACTCGGCTGTGAGCACCTGAGAGGTGAGGGAGGGGGCCGCGAGGGGGACCTCCCGCGCGTCCTCCAGGTGCAGCTCGGGGGGGAGCGTGGCATTGACCCGGGCCGTGAAGTCCTCCACCGCCGCCCGCTCCCGCAATTCCACATCCGCCACCTCCGCCACCCCCTCCACGCCCACGGGCAGGCCCATGGCAATGGAAAGGCGGGGCTGCGGGTTGTAGCCCTGCGTGTAGGCGAAGAGATAGCCGGCCCGGCGGACGGCCCGCGTGAGCGTCCGGAAGACCTCCAGGTGCGACAGGAACCGCAGTTCCCCCCGCTTCTGGAAGCCAAAGCGGATCCGCTGGACGGCGGCTGGGGAGGGAGCAGCCGGAGGGGCCGCCGCTGCAGGCGTCGGCGGAGCCACCGGAGCCACTGTCGGCTTCTCCACGCCGGCAGCGGGCGCGCCGCGGCCGAGGAGCGGCAGCACCTTCCCGTTGCCGCCGCCTCCACTGGCCAGCCCCTGTGCCGCCTCCTTCCGCTTGGCCTCGAGCCGCTCCACCTCCGCGTGCTCGTGCCACTCCTGCCAGGAGGGGATGCAGACCGCCCCGCAGGCCTGACATGGGGCCACGTGGCAGTCGGGGGTCGTGGCGGCCTTGAGCGCCTTCCGCCACTCCCGCTGGAGGAACTTCTTGGTCACGCCGCAGGAGATGTGGTCCCAGGGGAGCGGCTCCTCGGGCCCGATGTTCCGGTTCGCGATGGGGAAGGGGTCCACCCCGCAGGCCTCGAAGGCAGCCATCCACCGGTCGAAGTCCAGGTGTTCCGACCAGCCGTCCAGGCGGGCGCCCCGCCGCGTGGCCTCGACGATGACCGGGCCGGTCTCCCGCCCCCCCCGGGAGAAGGCCGCCTCCAGGAAGGAAGACCGCACGTCGTGCCACTTGAACTTCACCCCGGCCTGCCGGAGACGGGCCTTGAGGAACTGTTGCTTCTCCCGCAGGACCTCCATCCGGTCCTGCCCGGCCCACTGGAACGGGGTGTGGGGCTTGGGCACGAAGGAGGAGACGCTGACGGTCAGGGCGAAGCCGCGCGAACCCTTCCGCCGGCCGAGGCGCTGGGCCTCCACCGAGAGCCGGACCAGTTCGTCCAGGTCGGCCTGGGTCTCGGTGGGGAGCCCGCACATGAAGTACATCTTGAGGGCACCCCAGCCGGCCTCCGCGGCCGCCGCGACAGCCCGGAAGACCTCCTCCTCGTCCACGATCCCCTTGTTGATGACCTCCCGCAGGCGCTGGCTCCCGGCCTCGGGGGCGATGGTGAAGCCGGTCCGCTTCACCCGCATGATTTGATCGGCCAGTT
>CAZRDA010000364.1:0-2100 GCA_964598715.1 uncultured bacterium
AACGCGGCCTCCATCGCCGCGCTCCTCATCACCACCGAGTGCCTGGTGACCGAGCTCCCGGAGAAGGATAAGACGCCTCAGATGCCGCACGGTGGGGGCGGGGGCATGGGCGACATGTACTAGCCAAGCCCCCATCCGGGCAACCCCCTGCGGCAATCCCCCGGAGCCCCCGGTCGCGGTCGCGACCGGGGGCTCCGGCCTTTCCCGCCTCCACCGACGCGGCTGTCTCTAGCGACCGGCTGTCTGACGGCGACCCCCCAAAGCAGCGCGCCCCGGCGGAGGGCCGGGGCGCGGCAAGACGCGATCCGTGCGCCGAACGATTCACATGCTCTTGCGGCTCGTCGCCGAGGCGTAGCCCGCCTCCAGCAGGCCGGTCAAGTCGCTAAAGTTGGTGGCCCCCTCCACCTGAATGAACGCTCCGGACGGCTTCCCCTGCGTGACGAACCCCTCGTCCACGTAGGTCTCCGGACTCTCCTCCTCCCGCTTCGCCACGCTGACCAGGATCATCGGATCCTCAACGAGGGACCAGGTCTCCTTCCCATTCCTGGCGTCGAGAACGATGAGCACGTAGACGGGATCCACAGACTCGATGCCGCGGATCAGCAGGACCGGAAAATCCGGGTTGCCCCAGAGGCGCCCCTGGGCGACCGGCGCAAAGTGCGTGAGGGTTTCGGCGTCGGTGAAGTCGGGGACAGCAGGAGGCAACTGCCGAGCGGTCCCTCCCTGCTCTGGGGGCGCCGACTCGCTGGCAACCGCCGCAGGAAACCCTGCGACGGCTGCGGCGAGGAGCAGCGTCAGGGCAGCGACGGTCTTCATGGCCCCTCCTCCCGGGCCCTTTGTCGGGTAGGCCCGGCTCTGGCTCGGTATTCAGTCGAAGGAATGGAGCAAATTATGTGCCAATTATTTGATGCAACAGGGCAGGTGGGGGACACGGACGGCAACTCGGGGAAAACTGGACCTTCCGGCGAGGGAGTCCTTTCCCTTCTCACGTCTTCACATGGGACTTCCGTTCTGGGGCCGGTCGGAATTGGCGAGAAATTGGTAGGGGGTATGGAAACAGAATAGACGACAGGTGTGGGGGGGTGCGGAAGGGGAGCGTTCGTGTCTTCAGAAGAAGGGCCCTGCCCTCTCCAGGGTCCAGGTGAGAAGTCCAGTGACGAGCAGCCCCGGAAGCATGTTCGCCACCCGCAAGGTGGCCAGGCCCCAGATGTTGACGGCGAGACAGGAGATCATGAGCCCGCCCGCGGCGGTGACCGCCTGCACGACTGGGGGAGTCATCACCTCCCGGACGGCAGCCGCAGCTAACGTCAGTGTCCCCTGATAAAGGAGAACCGTCCCGGCCGCGAAGGAGGTCCCGAACCCGAGGCCGGCTGCGAGCGCGGTTGAGGAGATCCCGTCCAGGACCGCCTTCGTAAAGAGGAGGGTGGCGTCCCCCTGGAGCCCGTCCTGGATGGAGCCGAGGATCGTCATCGGCCCCACGCAGAAGAGCAGGCTCGCCGTGACGAAGGCCCGGGCGAACCCACCGTCCCCCGCGCGGGCGAAGCGGCGCTCCAGACGCTGGCCGAATCGGTCGAGGGCCCCCTGGATGTTCAGGGCCTCCCCGAGGATCGCTCCCCCGGCAAGAGAGAGCAGGGCGACGATGATCTTGCGTCCGGAGTCGGCCGCCAGACCCATCTGGAGGCCGATGAGGAGCGTGACGGCGCCCACGGCCTGCATGGCGATCTCCTGGACGCGGGGCGGGAAGCGCCGCTTCAGGAGGAGCCCCAGCGTGCTCCCCACGAGGACCGTCCCGGTGTTGACCAGCGTCCCCAGCATTCCGCCTCCGGGTGAAGCACGAGGCGGCTGCCCCCACCGCTCCCCGCGGGGCGATCAACCGCGTCGCCGTTCTCGTTCATCCGGGAGGCCTTGTCAAGGGGATTCAGGCGCAAACCACCCGCGGCCAGGGGTTTATGGCCGCGGTCCGAACCCTGCGCCAGTGAAGCTAACCCCAAGCTGCGCTTGCCTCGCGGCCTTCTTTTCCGCTTGACTGCCCTCCCGGATGGCGCTAGGTTCTCATCGATCCCGCCGGAAGGCGAGAAGGTTCGCGCCATGACGGAAGCC
>CAZRDA010000365.1:0-2097 GCA_964598715.1 uncultured bacterium
TTCCCCTCCCGCAGGGGCATGTGGGCGTTGCGGAAGGTCTGGGAGCGGCGGGTCAGGTGGCACTGGGCGCAGGTCTCGATCTCGGTGGCCTTGGCCAGCAGGGCGCGCTCGGAGGTGCGCTGCATCACCTGGTGGCAGGTGGTGCAGCCCACGTCCCGCCCCTCGTGCGGGCTCCCCTGCCAGTAGAGGCGCCGGCCCTTCTCGTGGCAGGTGAGGCAAACGGCGTTCTCCTTCGCGACGGTCTCGGGGGTCTCCCGCCGGAAGGTGACAAGGTCCCCCACCCCCTTCCCGCCCCCCGCATCCACGTGGGCCTTCCCCGCCCCGTGACAGGCCTCGCACCCCCGCAGCATCAGGGGGGTGCGGGCATTCTGCTCGGTGAAGACCTTCGCGTGGAGGGTTTTGGCGAAGGCTTCCTTGAGCGGCTCGTGGCAGGTGAGGCAGAGGTCGGAGCCGGCGTAGGCGTTTCCGGCCTGGGGCTGGGCTGCGGCAGAGGGGGGGACGAGAAGGAACAGGAGACCGAGGAGGAGGGACACTCCGAGGCCAAGCGCGCGCGCCGCTCGCATCACTACTCCTCCGGCTGGATGATCAGGGGTAGCGGTCGTGTACCATCATCCCCTGACTGCTGTCAAGCGCTTTCCTGATGTGGGATCGCCGGTCGGGGTCCCTGCCCCACGAGCGGCCGGATGCTTTGCCGAGGGAGCAGATTTCGCCCGTAAGGGAGCATGTAGCATGCCAGATCGCGGTCTTTGCCTCCCCGACGCTGCAACCTGCGATCAGACAAGCGCTTCGGCCAACTCCTGGGGGTATCGTCGCGGAGGCGGGGACCCTTCCCCCTGAGGCATGCCTACCCCACCGTCTCCTGCCAAGATGGCGACGCTGCAGGCGTGGCAGAAGCCCAACTGGGGATGGGACACGGCTACCACAGCGGGGCGCTGATGCCACAGCATTTCCCCGCCGGACCCTCCTGAGGCCGACGGCTCAGCGTGGCTTGCTGGGGCTGAACCCCGAGATCTCGGCCAGCCGATCCAGGGCCAGGACCCCTTCGTACCGCCCGCCCCGGATGATCCAGGTGGGATACCGCCGGATCGCCAGGCGTCCACACAGGTCTGGCCGGGCGTCCCGCCCTCTCGGGTCGCACTCCACGTACGGGAGAAGATCCGCGGCGGGCCCGAACCGGGCCTTCTGCTCCCCGCAGGCGGGTCACCAGTAGGCGCCGTACATGACGGCTCCGGTCTCAGCGAGGTGACGGGCAAGCGCCTCCCGGTACCCGCTGGTCTCCCGCGAGCCGCCCAATGCGAACCCGGCAGCGCCCAGCGCGACCGTCGCCACCGCCGTCAGGACCCCGAGCGCGGCGACCCGGGCCGGCCGCACAGAGGATCGCCGACCAGTGGGAGAAGGACGCCGCACGAGGAGGACCCCGAGCAGCGCGGCCGCGATACCGGCGGAGAGAAGACAGTAGGCGCAGACGGCCCCGATCACGAATACCTGGAGCGCGGTGAGATACCCCGAGAAGGAGACCCCCGCCACGGCCAGGAGGAAACCGGCGAGCCACCGCCGGGCGTCCAGCCCGAGGAGCGCGAGCGCGCCGATGGCCGCGTAGAGGCCGGCGCCCCAGAGCGCCGTAGGCACCCCGAGGAAGACGGCGTACCGGCTTGCCTGGACCGTCTCGCACCCGCTGCCGGCCGCGCAGAACGGCGCGCTTCCGGCGGCGATCTTCGCCGCGGCGAGGGACCCCGCCACGAGGAGCCCTGCGGCCGCGAGCCCGGCGACCAGCCAGTCGCGCCGGGGGGCCTCCGGTCGCGCGCCCCGGCGCGTCGCCGCCACGCGCCCCCTCATCGCCGCCCGGCCTGCGCGAAGGCCTCCTCGGCCTTCCGCTGCGCCGCCTCGAGGAGCGCCTGCGCGCCCGCAGGGTTGTGAACCCCCCGAACGGTCCGGACGAGGGCAAGCGCCTCCCGCGCCTCCCGCGCCAGGGCCTCCGCCTGGGGGGACTGCCGGCCGGCCCGGCGTGCGGCCGCGAGCGCCGCGTCCGCGCGCTTGAGGGCCTCGCCGGCCCGGGCCGCCTCCCGGTCAAGCCCCGCAGTCCACTCCCGCAGGAAC
>CAZRDA010000366.1:0-2091 GCA_964598715.1 uncultured bacterium
TCACCCGGATCATGGTCAGGGTGAGCAGGCCGCCCGCACCCAGGAGGAGGGAGAGCATCAGGGTCCGGCCGTGGCGGTCCGAGAGGCGATGTCGCGGGCGGCGGGGGAGGCTATAGCGTTTCACGGCACCACCCATGACAGCACGCTCGTCAGTGCGAGAAGGATGGCGGCCCCGATAGCCCAGGCGAGAAAAGCGAAACGAAGGTCCCTCATGCCCACGCCCCCTCCTCACCCACTTGCCGAGGCCGTAGGAGAGCCGGAGGCACCAGAGGAGAAACCACCACGACGGGGATCTACCTTAAGCCGCCTTGGGAAGACCGCGTCGAGGCCGTGGACCCGTGTGCAGCGGCGCGTTCCCTCCGCCTCTAGTTTCCACCGGCACCACCTACCGATTCTCCCCGGGGCGGAATGATCCCGGTGCCGCCTCCTTGGCGGCTCAGCGTTTCCGCTTCTCTCTACGGAACAACCACGATGGCGATGCTGTCCACCTGGAAGACCTCGCCCGTCGTGACCGGAGCGTAGTCGAGGACCTGGAAGTCCAGGGTGGACCCGCCTAGGGGGATCATGGAGCACCCGCTGCGTACACGACGCTTGCAGTCTTTCTCCAAATGGGCTTCGCCCTGCTGGCAGTCTCCGCCGCGGAGCACCGGATCGGCCCGCCCGGGGGCAGCAAGAGAGAGTCGGTGGTCATGCGTGACCAAGACCACCCACTTTCTCTAGGCAAGTTCTGCGCCAGAGCGCGATTCTCACGGGGACAGCCATTTACGAGAGGGGGCTTGCACCGCGGTTCCACAGTCTGTACGACCGACTACCCAATTCCTGCAAACCTTTGCGCGGCACGCGAGGCGGGGCGCGTCGCCCAGGGCTGCGCGGTCGTGGGCGCGTATGTGGCCGTCGGCGTCTCCGAGCGAAGGCTCGGCGGCCGAAGCTCGACAAGGTCATGGCCCTCGCGCAGGGAGCCGATGTCCGCACGCTCAGGATCTGTGCGTGGACACCTTGCCAGGAACCTGCGTCGCGCAGGAGGCAAGCGAGAAGATCGGTGCCCTGAAGAAGGTCAGCGACGCCCGCAACTCGCAATCGAACGCTGAAGCAGACCGTGCCCAAAGCCCCGGGAGCAATTCCCGGGGCCTTTCCCTTTCGGGGTGTCGCCCCACAGGACCCGCACTCGCCTAGTTTCGCTTTTTTCACTCGCGCCGAGGGCCCAGATACCGCTCGCTCCGCCAGGCCTGAAGCGGATCCGCTGGGAGCTCGGCCTGACCCAGAAGGCGCTGGCGATGGAGATCGGGGTGGACCGCGTCACCGTGGCCCGGTGGGAGATGGGGGTCCGGAGGATCGCGGTGCCGATCGAGCGACTCATCCGGCGCATCGCCACCGAGGCCAGGGGGACGGCGAAGGGGAAGCGGAAGGGGAAGGGCCGATGAGGCTCCTCCCCCCGGGCTGACGCGTGACCGCACACCGGGTCCTTACGGCAGAAGTGCGGCAGAAATTCGGCGGATGCCCGTGGAAAGACCCGAAAATACAGCGGGCGAGGAAGGACTGCCTAGAAGAGCCGATTCTTCCCGCTCACGTCGGAGACCAGGGCGAGGGGGAGCTGGAGGAAGGAGGAGGTTAAATTGTAAACGGCGACCAGGACCCCGGCCTGCAGGGCGTCCAGGCCCAGCTCCCCCATCACCAGGGGGAGGAGGGGGAGGAAGAAGACCGCCCCCCCATCCGTCGCCCCGTGGGCCGCCGTGATGATGGTGAGCTTCAGCCCCTTGCTGCCAGTCCGCATCGTCGGGCTCTCGCGACCCCGGGCGAGGCTGTCTCGGGCGGCGGCGCTAGTGCCGCTCCAAGTCATGCGGCCCAATCCTGACAGACGGCTCTGCCGCGGGTCCTGTCGCCGGCGTGCCCCGCTCGCGGCCGGCGCCACCCGCGGCTCGACTGCAATCCTCGGTGCAATTCGTTGGACCAGCGCTAGTACACCCCGCGGGTCGCGCCCCCATCCACTGCGATGCTGGTCCCGGTTACGTAGGAGGCCCGCTCCGAGGCCAGAAAGATGACCACGGCCGCCACCTCCTCCGGCTCGGCGATCCGCCCGAGCGGCATCCGGGC
>CAZRDA010000367.1:0-2090 GCA_964598715.1 uncultured bacterium
GGGTCGTCACCGCCGAGGACGCCATCCGGGTCATCGGGTGGGTCCGGCAGGCGGCTCCGGGGTGGTCCCGTGGCTAAGCCAGCGTCCCACGGTGGGCGACGGTTCTGAATCGGCCGCCCATCCCCTCATGCGGGATCCCCATGCCTGAGATTGAACCTCCGGGCACCTACCGTCCCCAATACCACGTCCGCTGGCGCGGCCTGGTCCGGGTCCTGGACCGGTTTCCTCGCCTGAAGGCGCGGCTGGCGGATCTCATCCGCGGGGCGCTGCAGCAGGTGTTTGCCCCCGGCCTGGTGACAACCGAGCGGGCGATTGAGTACCCCTTCGTCTTCCAGAACCTGGACGGCGTCCGGGATCCCATCCTGGACATCGGATGCTGCAGCAGCGGGCTCCCGATCGCGTTGGCCTCGCGCGGGTTCCAGGTGGTGGGCATTGACTTCCACCCGTACCCGTACCGGCATCCCAACCTGATGGCCGTCCGGGGCGACGCCATGCGGTGCCCCTTCGGTGCGAGGCGTTTCGGGGCGGTCCTGGCCATCTCCGTGGTCGAGCACATTGGGGTCGGGCACTACGGTGACCCCGCGGCCGTCGCCGGGGACCGCGTGGCGGTCCGGGAGATCGCCCGACTGCTCCGGCCCGGGGGACGGGCGCTGATCACGGTTCCCTTTGGTGTGGCGCGGACGGACGACTTCCAGCGGGTGTACGACCCGCCGCGCCTCCGGGACCTGCTGGCACCGCTGGCTGTCGTTCGCATCGAACACGCCCGAGGCCGGGCAGGAGTCTGGACGCCGTGCGCGGAGGCCGAGGCGGCTTCCGTGGACTGGAGCGGGCCGGACCGGGCGGTGGCGCTGGTCGTGGCGACCGCGCCTCCGAGGTGACCGGGATGCGCGTCGTGGTGGATGGCCTGCCCCTCCTGGGTGAAGCCAGCATTGCGACCTACTTGCGCGAGCTCTTGCTCGCGCTGGCCGCCGCCGGGGAGCACGAGTACGAGCTCTTCTTCCGGGGCTTCCGGTCTCCAACCCGCCGGCGGATCTCCCGGCTTCTCGCCGACCCCGCCTTCTCCAGGTTCCCGGTCCAGATCACCCGGATCCCGGACCGCCTGCTGGAGTGGTGCTGGACGCGTCGGTCGCTCCATCTGCCGTTCACGGAGGCCTGGCTCGGCCGGCCGGACCTCTTCCTCTCCACGATTTACGTGACGCCGGTGGTCCGGGGCATCCCGGTCGTCATGATCGCCTACGACCTGATCCCGCTCCGCTTCCCCCAGTTCTACGGCCAGGACCAGCCGCTCCTCATCCCGCGCGTCCGCCGGGGCATCGAGCGGGCGGAGGCCATCATCGCCATCTCGGAGTGCACCAAGCGCGATTACGTGGACCTGCTCGGCGCCGACCCGACGCGGATCCAGGTGGTGTATCCCGGCGTGGATCGCCGCTTTGGCCCTCCCATGGATGTGGCGGCTCGCGATGCCGTCCTGGAGCGCTACGGGGTGCGTCAGCCCTACCTGCTCTACGTTGGCTCCCTCGGGCCCCACAAGAACGTGGGAACGCTGGTCCGGGTCTTCCGCCGTCTGAAGCGGGTCCGCCGCATTCCCCACCAGCTCGTCCTGTGCGGCCGTGCGGCGTGGGGGCGAGAGGTGGTGGATGCGGCCCGGGACCTGGTCGCCGTCGGGGAGTGCGTGGTGGTCGATTTCATTCCCTCCTCCGACGTCCCGCACCTGTACCACGGCGCGGAGGCGTTCGTCTTCCTCTCCCTGTACGAGGGGTTCGGCCTCCCGCCCCTGGAGGCCATGGCCTCCGGGATTCCCGTGGTGGTGTCAAACGCCGGCTCCCTTCCGGAGGTGGTGGGGAACGCCGGCGTGCAGGTGCCGCCGACCGACGAGCCGGCGATCGAGGAGGCGATCTACCGGGTCGTGACGGACGCGGGTTTCCGCAAGGACCTGAGCGCGCGGGGCTTACGCCAGGCCGCCCGGTTCACCTGGCCCGAGACGGCCCGCCAGACGCTGAAGGTCTTTGCCGCGGCCCGGGGGGCGCGCGGATGAGCCTGCTCTTCCTGGCGCCCAACCCGCCGTCCCCCCGGACCGGCGGCGGATCGCT
>CAZRDA010000368.1:0-2085 GCA_964598715.1 uncultured bacterium
CGGCTCCCTCTCGCCCACCGGTGGCCCCAACTTGAGGCCGGGGCCGGTCGGCTCCGGCAGGACGTAGGTGGGACCTGCTGCGGGCTTCTCGCGCTCCAGGAGGTCCCAGAGGTTCGCCTCCGAGAGCTCCGTTCCCCCCGATCCCGCCGACTTCGGCGCGGCCAGGCCCGTCCGCCCGAGATCGAGGGGGGGCGGGGCGGCGAGGGGTGCCGGGGCTGCCGGTGCGAGAGCCACCGGGGGCGGAGCGGCAGGAGGGGGAGGGGCGGCGGGCGGGGCGGCGATCGAGCGGGCGAAGAGCAACTGCTTGACCTTGCCGATGAGGTTCTGGGACTCGAACGGCTTGGTCACGAAGTCGTTGACCCCGACCCTGGCCCCTTCGTTCTTGTCGAAGGCATCGAAGGTTCCGGTCAGCAGGATGATGGGAACATCCTTCAGCAGGGGATCTTTCCGGAGGGTCTCGCAAACCTCGTACCCCGACTTGTCCGGCATCACCAAGTCAATGAGCATGAGGTCCGGCCGCACCTCTCGCGCCTTCCGGATGGCCTCCTCGCCGGTGCGGGCAGAGACGAGCTGGAAGTCTTCCTTGCTGAAGGTGAGCTCCACCACCTTCTGGATCGTCACGCTGTCGTCAGCCACCAGGATCCGGGCTCCCATGCCCTCCTCCTCTTGCAGCGAGGCCGATGGGTCGCAGGCGGCGCCGCTACGCCACGAGCAGCCAGTCCGCCTCTACGACCAGGGCCTTCCGACCCGCGCCGGGCCCCTCAAAGAGAACGCCCAGATCCACCATCTGGAGGATGCCCCCCAGTGTCCCTCCCTTGCAGGAGGGGTGCCAGGGTGGTCGCCGCCCGCGTTCCGGGGTCGGTGCGGGAGCGCCCCCCACCGCCCTGCTCTGGAATGCGACTTTTTCCCCCGCTCCGGGGTCAAGAGCCCCTAAGTATCGGAAAGACAGCATAAACTACCGTGGCTCTCCTGCTATGTCAAGCAGCTTCCGGGTGGGATTGACAGGCCCAAGGCGAGTCGGTACCCTTGGCCGATGGGGACCGTGTACTTCCAGGATCGCTTCATGCCGCTCGAGCAGGCCACACTCAGCGTCCGGACCAATGCCCTCCACTACGGGACCGCGGTCTTCGAGGGCATCCGGGCGTACTGGGAGCCCGAGGGGGAGCAACTGTATGTCTTCCGGCTGCCCGAGCACTACGAGCGGATGCTGCGCAACTGCCGGGTCCTCCACTTGACGGTGGGCAAGGATGTGAAGGAATTGTCCCGGCTGACCGTCGAGCTGCTCCGCCTCAACGGGCACCGGGAGGACACCTACGTCCGACCCATCGCCTTCGTCAGCAGCGAGGAGATCGGGCCCCGCCTGCACGGCTACTCCACGGGCTTCGCCGTGTTCACGCTTCCGCTGGGCCAGTACCTGGACACCACCCAGGGCCTCCGGGTCGGCTTCAGCAGTTGGCGCCGGATCAGCGACAACGCGATCCCGGCCCGGTGCAAGGTGGCGGGCGGGTACGTCAACTCCGCCCTGGCCCGGACGGAGGCGGCGCAACAGGGCTACGACGAGGCTCTCTTCCTGACCGAGGACGGCGCCCTGTGCGAAGGGTCGGCCGAGAACATCTTCCTGGTGCGGGCCGGGCGGCTCATCACCCCCGACGTGGCTGCCAATATCCTCGAGGGGATCACCCGGGACACCATCCTGACGCTCGCGCGGGAGGCGCTCGGGCTTCAGGTGGAAGAGCGCCGGGTCGGCCGGACCGAGGTGTACCTGGCGGACGAGGTCTTCCTCTGCGGGACCGGGGCCCAGGTCGCCCCCGTGGTCGAGGTGGACCGGCGGGCCGTGGGGGAAGGGATTATCGGGCCGGTCACGGCACGAGTGCAGCGGCTCTACTTCGACGTCGTGCGGGGGAAGGTGCCCGGTTACCGGCACTGGCTCACGCCGGTCTATTGACCAGCCTTTGATCCTGGACCGTCTAGCGCTCGCGCGTTCAGCCGCGACTCCTCTTGCGGCGGCCGGAACGCTTGGTTGGCTGACGGTCCTTAGCTCGTTGTAGGACGCGAACGTCGGCACGGTCCTGCGCTCTTCCGGCC
>CAZRDA010000369.1:0-2076 GCA_964598715.1 uncultured bacterium
AGAACGGACCTCCTTGCCCCGGGGCGGAGGCTCCTGTATCGGCCGCAGTTGGGAATAGCCCGTGAAACTGGGCGTCGGCATCCCAGTCATGCGCTGGCGACGGCGCTGGCAGGCTGCCGCGGAACCGGGCCGTGGCCTCGGCATGTTCCCGTCGCAGGGCCTTCACGTCCATGGCACCCGGCCCGTGGCCCTCGGGGACATTCATCCCCAGCCCGGCCCGGTGGAAGGACCAGAGGGAGCAATGAGGATCTGTGCACTGGAATGCGGTGTGATTCGTTCCAGATGGCCGCCTCCGTATCCGACACCGCTCACAGAGCTCTCTCAATACGCGAGGCAGCCACATGGTCATCCCTCCCGGTTACAGCCGATAGCGGCTGGGGGATGCCCCGGATGCGTCCGATTCATGCCAGCGAGGTTCGCGCCGAAGGCCATATCCGGACACAACGCTAAGGGATGTTTCCTATTTTCTCCCTGATATAGCCTATAGTATTTGTTGTCAAGAAAGAAATATATGTGTCACATATGAAACGCATCCGATACAGCACAAGCTCGCGTGGGTAGGACCGACGGCGGCTGAAAGCGCGAGGCCCCCCAGGTCTTCGGGGGGCCGTCGGCGGATGCAGGATGATAGATGGTGGGGCTAGCCCTCGGCGGGACTGCGGGCCAGGTGGATAGGCGGGCTGCAGATCATGAGGAGGCGCGCCTCCCCTTTCCCCACATTGGCCCACCCGTGGGGAAGCTGCGTCTTGAACCGCAGGGTGTCCCCTGGCCGCAGGCGATACTTCTTCCCCTGCACGGTGTACTCCACCTCCCCTTGCAGGCAGTGCTGGAGTTCCTCACCCTGATGGGGGAAGACCCGGTGCCCGACCTTTGCCCCGGGGGCGATGATCAGGATGACCGCGCTGAAGAGCTGGTCCCGGACGTCGGGGGTCAGGGGCTCGATGGAGAAGTTCCGGTCCGGCACCGCCAGCCGCGCCCGCTCGTGAGGCCGCTGGAAGGCTACTTCGGGCAGGGGACCGAGGCCATCCAGGAAGAAGTGGGGGGCCTTGCCGAAGGCCCGGGCGATGCGGAGGAGGGTCCCGAGGGTGGGGGAGATCCGGTTGCCTTCAACCTTCTGGATGGTGCTGGGTGCCAGCACAGCCATCTCGGCGAGCTGGCGAAGGGAGAGCCGGCGCTCCTTCCGGAGCTCCTTGATCTTGCGCCCAACGTTGTATGCCAACTGTTCGACCACCCGCGATACCTCCTTCCCGGCCGACTTCCGCCAGGACCATGCAGGACCATCTTGCCTTCGGTTCAGCCCGGATGTCCGGGCCGGCTCAGGATCCCTTCCTCTCCGGAAAGCGCTTCCCACGTCCCATCGGGCTGATAGCGCAGGAAGTCTCTGGTCTCCGGGTCCCAGGCGATCAGATGCGCCCACTGATTCTTAAACACGTTTTCCAAGACCTTGTGCCGCTCGACGATGGCGCCCACCTTCGCCGGGTCAGATTCGACAATGATCTGCACCCGCATGGGTTCATGCAGGGGAACCACCCCTTGGGCGGGCAACCCTGGCTTCAGATCACTTCCCGCCCCTTGCATAACACCTATGAGGCCGACCACGTTGTGAAGGGCCTTCGTCCCCGCGCCAAACACACCAGTAATGCCGCGGTCAACACAGGAGAAGTAGTAGTCCAGGCTGATCCCCCTCACAACCGGGATAAAGGCGCTCATGATCTCTTCCAGGATGGCGCCATGCGGATCTTGGTCGGGGTCATAGGACTGCAGGTAGGCCCGCCGATCCAGGAAGACTCCCCGGGTCAGTTCCCTCCGGCCGATCAGCATCAACGCACAGGTGGCATGACCCCACTCCGGGTAGACCTGTGCCCAGTCGAGGCTTCGGGTCTGGACATGGCGGAGCGCCTGCTCGGGGGTCGGATGGTCCGGCGCCAGGGGGAGGCGACGGCACCGCTCCTGGGCGTGGAGCGCGCTGGCACGATACAGGTCGTCGGCCAGGCGCCGGAACTCCTCTTGGTGCGAGGGGGGGATGTCCTGAACATCAAAACAGGTGAAGCGGTCGGCCCCGGTGTCGTGTTCCGC
>CAZRDA010000370.1:0-2070 GCA_964598715.1 uncultured bacterium
TACGTCGCGGCCAGCCCGGGCGGGCGGCGGCAGAAGGGCGGCCGGAGGCGTACGCCGTTTGTACGTTGAGGACCGCCGCGGGCACCACCCGCAGGGTGGTCGGAGAACGATGTGAGGCGACGTTAGTTGGCCCGGCACTAGCGGGGCCAGCCGATGTACTGTCCATCTTCCCACAGCTCAACCATGCGGGCAACAATGGCCAGGCGGTCCTCGAAACGGTCGCACTGGGAGAGATGCCGGTCCTGCGCCCAGACCTCCGTCAGCATCGGACGGTGCGCCTCCCCCAGGGCGTAGTAGGCCTCGCGGAGCCTGAGGAGCGTGGTCCGGCTGCACCCCTGGAGGTTCGAGGCCGGGACGATGAGCGGCTGGGGATTATCCCGGAGATGCCCCCAGTGCAGGCAGTCGCGGAGATTCACCCCGATGAGGACCCAGGCGAGCCGCGCGAACTCCATGAACCAGTCGGTCGTTCGTTGGCAGACGAGGCATCCCGGGCACCCGTCCTGGGTGACCAGAGCCGTGTAGGCTTGGCTCAGGGGCCCGTCGGCGAGCACCCAGTCCACGGCTCGGTAGTGGCGGAACCGCGTCTGCAGACGAGGGGAGCTCTCGGTCATCTTGCCTTGCCCTCTGCGAGGAATGCCAGTCTACCGGAGGCGGCGGCCGGACGCAAGGCCAGGCCAAGGGGACTTTACACGGTCCGGCAACGTGGGGTATACAGGGGCGGGTTTCTTGGCTCCCACACTATTACCGAGGAGGGTTGACGGATGGCAAAGGGCGCAGGCAAGGGGGGCGATCTCATCATCTCGAAGAGCCGGACGAAGGCGGCGGTCAAGAAGTGCAACGTCGCCAGCGACTTCTACGCCGCCCTGGACCGGAAGGTCCGGGAGCTCCTCGTCGGAGCCGAGCGGCGCTGCCTGGACAACAAGCGGAAGACCCTGAAGCCCCAGGACCTCTAGGCCTTATCGCGACGAGACGTGGACGCCCCCGGCCCGTCCAGCCCGGGGGCGTCGCCTTTCCGGAAGGGACACCGCTAGACCTTGTGGCCGAAATCCGCCGGCAGCCGATACTCGTCCTGCCCACGGATCGGATCGTTCTCGGCAAATCGGCTCCACCGGAACGGCCGGAGGTCCACCGTCCGGGCGCGGCCCTCCACGATCAACTCGCTGAGGCAGGCCCCAACGGCCGGTGCCTTCTTGAACCCCGTCCCGCTGAACCCGGCCGCCACGAAGAGTCCCCCGACCCCCGGCACCCCGTCCAGGACCGCCCGCGTGTCCGGACTCATGTCATAGATGCCGGCATGGCCCCGAACGTAGGGGGCCTCCCCCATCGCCGGGAGGCGGCGGGCGAGCCGCTGCCGGGCGACCGGGAGGAACTCCGGGTCGTTGGCCTGGTCGTACGTGTCCGGATCGGCCGATGCCTTCCCCCCCCAGAGGCCGACTCCGACCAGAGTGAGACCATCCCGGGTGGACCGGAAGTAGGAGCCGAGGGCCCCATCAATGACCGTCGGGTGGCCCGCCGCCAGCGCAGCCGGTCGGGCGAAGGCGGCGACCTGGGCCCGCCTCGGGGTGATGGGCAGGTCGCTCCCGGCGGTGTGCAGGAGCCGGGGGGTCCAGGGGCCGGTCAGGAGGATGACGGTCGGGGCATCCACCGGCCCCTGGGTCGTCTCCACCCCGGCGATCCGGCCCGCCCGGACCCGGAGCGCCACGACCTCGGCACCCACCTCGAGGCACGCGCCGAGGGCCTGGGCCTGCTCCAGGAAGAGCCGCGTGGTGGCCACTGGATCGGCGTAGCCGCTCTCCGGCTCGTACGCCGCACAGGTCAGGTCCCCTGTCGCGAGCGCGGGGGCTACGGCTTTCAACTCCTCGGCGGTCAGCACCTCGGTCTTGGCGCCGAGGCGCTTCAGCATCGCCACGTTCCGGCGGAGCGCCTCGGCGTCCTCCCGCAGGACGGTCATGACGAAGCCGGTCGAAGTGAAGCCGCAGTCCCCGCCCACGACATCCCCCCAGTGCTGGTAGACGGGGAAGGAGGCGATGGCCATCCGGGCTTCGGGCTCGTTCGTGTAGTGCATCCGGA
>CAZRDA010000371.1:0-2067 GCA_964598715.1 uncultured bacterium
CCAGGCGAGCCGGTATGCCGTCTTCCTCGGGCTGCCGACCGCGCTCTGGGGCGCCATGCTCTACGCGGCCATCGGCACACTCGCGCTCCTCGGGCTGGACGCGCGACGGTGGCTCGCCGCCTTCCTGCTGGCCGTGGCGGGGGTCTCCTTTCTCCGCCCTGCTTACGGCGCTTCAAGTCTTCGTGATCGGCGCCCTCTGCGCCTCCTGTCTCCTCTCCGCCGGCATCGCGGTAGCGCTGCTCGCCGTGGTTCTGGTTCGTCGCCTGGCCTCGACCGAGCGGCGGCCGGCCCTGGGCCCGGCCCGGCTCTTCGCCCTTGCGGCGGTTACTGCCCTGGCGACGGTTGGCCTCGGCGCCGGCGGGTTCGCGCTGGGCGGCCCGCGGGAGGCCGGGGGGTATCAGGAGGCCCCTGCCCGGCACCTCGCCGGAAGCGGGGCCATCATGTACGGCGCCTACTGGTGACCCGCGTGCGGGGAGCAGAAGGCCCGGTTCGGCCCCGCGACTGCGCTCCTCCCGTACGTGGAGTGCGACCCGAGAGGGCCGGACCCCCGCCCCGACCTGTGTCAGCGCCTCGGTATCCGGCGGTATCCCACCTGGACCATCGGGGGGGAGCGCTACGAGGGGGTTCTCTCCCTGGACAGGCTGGCCGAACTCTCGCGCTTTGGGGGCGGCAGCCCACGATGACCCGCCCTGCTCAGGGGGCCTGGGTGGCAGCGGGCTGGGCGTCGGCGTCTCCATGAACTGACGCCAGGACTTCCGGGAACCCTCCGGGTCAACGAATTGGCCCAGGAGGAGATGAACCGCAAGATCGCGCTCGTCAGCCCTCACGCTTCCCGGTGTCTCCGGCTCGGAAGAGCGCTCAAAGAGTCGGCTCCTCGGCGGAAGTCCCTGTCGGATAAGCATCACCGGCCGGAGCAAAGGCACGTGTTGATCTCGGCTCCCCTGGGACATCTCAGGTGTTCTTGGGGCATGGGTGCCTCATCCCCCACTTTGCCTAGCAATAAAGGGCTATTGCCTCATCCTACTCCTGTAGGTGAGGCCCCTCTGCCCCTCTCAGGAGGGTCCTGTTCTCCACCTTGAGACGCACACCGATCCCCAGTTTTCCTTGAGAATTCATGGGTTATGCCTTTCGTCTTCGGTTGGCCTGTGCCTGGCATACTCGTTTCTAGCTGCTAGGCCGGTTACACGAGGGGAGATCATGGCGCCAGCCCGGGTGAAGCTGAAATGGCTGACTGTCTGGGCCCCGGCGGCCTTCATCCTCCTGCCCGTCATCTCGTTGCTCATGCATCATTCCCATCCCCTCGCCGTCTGGATGACCAACCTCTTCGTCGTCGCAGGGCTTGGCTTAGCGGGAGCCTATTTCTTCTCCTCCTTCGTCTTCTCCCAGATCCAGTGTCAGGAGGAGGAGATCCTGCGGCGCAGCGAGGCCATGGCTGCCATCAACGCCATCGGGACGGATATCACCGGCCTCTCGGACCTGGAGAAGATCCTCCATGCCGTAGTAGGGGCGGCCAGGAAGCTGATGGGCACCGAGGCGTCGGCTCTGTGCTTCGTGGGCGAGAAAAATTGTCCGGTCCCCAAGGTCCTCGCCGGTCCTCCTGAGGCGTTCGCAGTGTCCGGGAACAGGCTTAACTCCTCTGGCTGCGTCGCGAACTGTTTGGCCGCGCCGGTGCTCTCCGCCAGCCAGGGAGAAGCGGCCGTGGAGTGCTCCGGGATCAAGCCGGAGTACACGAAGGCCCACCTGGCGGCCCCGTTGACGAGGGAGGGTCACGTGATCGGGGCCCTCTGCGTTGCAGGCCGCTCTCCCCGCCACTTCCTGCCGCTGGAGGTCGAGCTGCTCACGAGGCTGGCCACCCGGGCGGCCGTCGCCATCGAGAATGCGAGGCTCCACGAGCGGCTCCGCGATGTGGCCGTCATCGAGGAGCGGCACCGGATCGCCAGGGAGATGCACGACGGGCTGGCGCAGGCGCTGGGCTACCTCGACCTGAAGATCGGGGAGCTGGAAGCGGCCGTCTCCCTGCCCCCCGCCACCCTCCGGACGGAGCTCGGGCGGATGAAGAAGGTGGTG
>CAZRDA010000372.1:0-2057 GCA_964598715.1 uncultured bacterium
TCGGGGGCGATGGTGAAGCCGGTCCGCTTCACCCGCATGATTTGATCGGCCAGTTCGGGCTTCAGCCCCTTGACCCGCAGGGACGGGAGGGAGAGGCCGATCCGCTCCCCCTGGAAGTCATCCATCAGTTTCGGGAGGAGGCCCGAGAGGCAGGAGAGGTCGGCGATGCTGAGGGAATTCAGCGAGACCTCCTCGTAGCCGGTCGCGCTGAGCGCCTTCGCCGTCATCTCCCGGATCTCGTCGGCCGGCAACTCCCGGAGCGGCCGCTCAATCATCCCGGCCTGGCAGAAGCGGCAGCCGACCGTGCAGCCGCGCATGACCTCGATGTTCACCCGGTCGTGGACGATCTCCATGAACGGGACCGGGATCTTCGCGTAGTCAATCGTGTCGAGCCGGGTCATGATCCGCTTCTCGATGACCTGGCCGGACGTGAAGCAGGCGGGGACGTACATCCCGGGGAGGGCCGCCCAGGCCTTGAGGAGCTCCTCCCGGCGCCCGCCCGCCCGCCGCCAGGCCAGGAAGGTGTCCACGAGATCGTGGACCGCCTCCTCCCCGTCCCCAATGACGAAACAGTCAATGAAGTCGGCGATCGGCTCCGGGCTGTAGGAGCAGGGACCCCCCGCCACCACGAAGGGGTCCCCCTCGCGCCGGTCCGCGCTCCGGATCGGGATTCCCCCTAACTCCAGCATGTGGAGGATCGTGGCGTAGGAGAGCTCGTACTGGAGGGTGAAGCCGACGAGGTCGAAGGCCCGGAGCGGCAGGCCCGAGTCGACGCTGGCCAGCGGGATTCCCCGCCGGCGCGCCAGCGCCTCAAAGTCGGGCCACGGGCAGTACACCCGCTCCGCCACCACCTCCGGCCGGCGGTTCAGGAGCTGGTAGAGGATCTTCAGGCCCAGGTGGGACATCCCGATCTCGTAGACATCCGGGAAGGCGAGCGCCACGCGGACGGCCGCGGCCTCGGGATCCTTCCGGACGGTGAGGTACTCCCGGCCGATGTAGCGGGAGGGCTTCTCGACGAAGGGCACCACTTCCGCGAGAATGCGCTCGCGGACCCGCTCCGGGACAGCACGGACCATGGGGACCTCCCCGACGGGACGCCGTCGGCCGCGAACCTCACCCGCCGAACGCCCCATAGTGTAGAGGATGCGGGCGGGCCGAGTAAAGCAGGGACTTGAGGGCTTGACGGGAGCAGGCCCCGGATGCTAGAGGGGGCCGATTTGGCTGGGAGGGAGGAGCGGCGGATGGCCCGGGCCGGAAGGCTGACCTTACTGCTGCTTGCCCTGGTGACTGGGACAGCCCCCGCACAGATCCCGGTCCCCGGGGCCACACAGGAGGCCGGGCGCCTCCAGGTCTGGATCACCGACCGCCGGGAAGCCATCACGGACTTCACGGCGCTCCCGGTGACCATCGCCGCCGTGGCCATCCACCCCGCCGGCCGGGCCCGTCGGGAAGGCTGGCTCCGCCTTCTGGCGCCCGCCCAGGCCGTGGACCTGGTGCAGGCGACGCGGGAGCCCCTGCTGCTGCTGGACAGTCCCGCACCGCCGGGGAATTACGACGCCGTCCGTCTCGAGATGGACCGGGGCCGCGGCACCCTGACGACCGGAGAGGAGGTGGGGGTCACGGTCCCATCGCGAGGGACGGCCTCCGTCTCGTTCCGAATCCAGGCCGGCTCGACCACGGTTCTCACCCTGGACCTCGTCGTTCACGACACGACAGATCGCCCGGGGAAGCGCTACGAGGTCGCCGTCCGGAAGGCGACAGTCAATCGCTAGGCGGGCAACACTGCGAGGGTCGGCTCCAAACACTCAGCCGGAGGCGAGGGCGTGGAACAGATCATCTCGGTGGTCGGTGCGTTGCTGATCCTTGTGGCCTACGGCGCCCAGCAGATGGGTCTGCTCGACCGGAGCCACCCGGCCTACAACTGGATGAATCTGGTCGGCGCCATCGTCCTCACGATCGTCGCGTTCCGCGCGCAGCAGTGGGGATTCGTCCTCCTGGAGGGTGCCTGGACTGCGCTGAGCGTCCCGCCCCTGCTGCGAGCGAGCCCCCACCGGTAG
>CAZRDA010000373.1:0-2018 GCA_964598715.1 uncultured bacterium
ATCGGACACGCCGTCGCCGGTCACCTTCAGCTTGGCCCATAGCCGCGACCGAGTGACGTGCATGCTTGCGCGTGGTGCCATGGTCGGGGTGGACATTGAGTACACGGGCCGACAACGCGATTTCTTAGGCATGGCTGCCCGTTCCTTCCACCCGGAGAATGTTCGCCAATTACAGGCATTGGAGGCGGGAGAACAGGTCGCTGGCTTCTACCGGCTGTGGACCCTACACGAGGCCGCTTTGAAAGCATGGAACGGATGTGACGGAGTGCGGCGCAAAGATCCGTACGGGTGCGGATGGGACCTGGAGCCCGTGTTCGCGACAGCCGTAGTGGGGGAGTACAGCATCGCCCTTGCGATGTGTGGTGACGTCCTGCCTCCAGGGTCAATCAAGCACCTTTACCCCGAGGCGCGCGTTGAGATCCACGAGGATGTGGACTGGGACCTCCATAGGGTAGAGCGTTTCATTCCGGGAAGCTCTTCCCCTGCATTCTTCGCTCCCTATTCTCGATCCGGGATTGACATATAGTTGGGCTGTCGGCAATCTCCCTTTTCCCGGCCGAGCAAGGGCACGCAGCGGCCTAAGATGGGTCCTTACGCCTAGACATTTTTACACCGAAATTGGGACTTGATCAAAAGCAGATCTCATTGCCAGAATGGGAGCGCAAACCGGACGCGGAGATGCCGGCGCTAGCCCCAGAGGATGGGATGTAGGCCCCCGGCTCACCTGGTGGACCGCCGAAAGCAAGTGTGACACCCCCATTATCCGGAGGGATGATAATGAACATTCGCGTGGTTCTCGCTGCGGTCGCGGTAATTGCGGTCGTAACGACAGCGTGTGCTACACGCTACATCAATCCTTCCACGGTTCAGAATCCACCGCCCACTGAGAGGTTCGCCGCATTTAACCGCTTTGAGCTGACGAGCGTGGCGCTGGAGCCCGCATACGCGGACCAGGGCGCTAACCAGAAGGCGACGGCCAAGATCCAGGAACACTTCGATCTCCAGGTCAAACCGCTGATCAATCGCTGGAACGGCGACAAACCGGCAGGGCAGGCGTCGCGCATCCTTCGGATCGAACCTCGCATAGAGCACATCAAGTTTATCGGCGGCGGGGCCCGCATCTGGGTCGGTGCTCTCGCCGGCAGCTCGGCGGTGATCATGAAAGTCAAGTACATCGAGAAGACTACCGGAAAGGTGATCGCGGAGCCCGAATTCTTCCAACGCGCAGCGGCGATGAGTGGCGCATGGACGCTGGGCGGCCAGGATAACGCGATGCTGGGTCGCATCGTCACACTCGTGGCCGACTACACAAGTCACAACTATCAGAAGGCCGTCGGCGGCCCAAGCGGCGCACCCGAGGAACTCGTGCGCCCCGCCGAGTGACTCCGGCGCGATCGCCCTGTCTGCGCGATGCTCGCAACCCAGAGAGAGAAGGCCGAAGCCGATGCGCATGGAAACGTTGCAGAAGGCCTTGGAGTCGCAGCACAATTCGATTTGGGTCGCGGCAACGGCTAGCGGTCGCGTTGCGGGTGCAAACGTGAACTTTGGGCGTCTGGTCGAATTATTTGCTGTAGCCGGGGAGCTTCTTGGAGACAGTGTTGCTAGCGCGACGGGTCGAGACATGGATATCTTTCGTATACGGCCGGTTGGTCCACGTGATATTCAGCAGGATGGACGCACATATACCTATCTTCATAAGACGTTGGTTTCGCTTGATGGGGTGCTCCTTGGTAATGCTCGAGTGTATTGGTCCGGCGAAGATGACTACTGGCAAGAACTCGCACACGATCGCATGAAGGAGATTCTGCATCGGTTGAACTACCGCGTTTTGTTTCCTAGGTACTATCCGGGGTCTGAAACTCTCTGTCGTGTCCTGTTGGCGTCCGCCCCACGAGGGAATCTCATAATCGCTGAATCGTTGTTCATTGGACTTATTGAGGCCGCACTTATCGCCAATAACCAACTGGACTGCGCCCCGCTCATCGGGACCGCGCTCCAGGCCCTGGGGCGCCGCCTCA
>CAZRDA010000374.1:0-2013 GCA_964598715.1 uncultured bacterium
GTGCTGCTGGTACTTCTGGTCAATGAGGGTGCTCAGGGTGTCCGTCGCTTCAAGCAGGATGCTGCCGCCGTCCCCGCCGTCGCCCCCGTCGGGGCCCCCGCGGGGGACGTACTTCTCCCGGCGGAAGGAGACGCACCCCCGGCCCCCGTCCCCCGCCCTCACGTGGATGCGCGCCAGGTCAACGAACACGCCGGGCCGCTAGGGCGTGAGCGCCGTGACATGGACGAAGCGGCCCTGCCCCCCTCGGGTGGCGATCGAGACGGTTCCGGCGACGCGGGCGAAGAGGGTGTCGTCCCGTCCGATGCCGACGTTCTCCCCCGGCTTGAAGCGGGTCCCCCGCTGGCGAACCAGGATGGCGCCCGCCGGGACGACCTCGCCCCCGAATCGCTTCATCCCCAGGCGCTGGCTGTGGGAGTCCCGCCCGTTCCGGGAGGACCCCATCCCCTTCTTGTGCGCCATGGCATCCCTCCATGCCCGGGGGCAGCCCGGTCCTTACGCCCCGCTGATCGCGGTGATCCGGACGGTCGTCTCCGCCTGCCGGTGCCCCCGGGTCCGACGGTACTTCTTGCGGCGCTTGAACTTGAAGACGATGACCTTCCGCGCCCGCCCCTGCAGCACGACCTCGCCGGTGACGGACGCTCCGGTGACGGTGGGCGTGCCCACCGTCACCCGATCCCCTTCCGCCAGCAGCAGGATCCGGTCGAAGCGGACGGGACTGCCCGGCTCGCCCCCGAGGCGCTCCACCTTCAAAAGATCGCCGGGGCTGACCCGGTACTGCTTCCCGCCCGTCTCCAGCACCGCGTACACTGCCTGATCCTCCGGATGGCCCCGCGCCCGCCGACCGGGCTGGCGCCTAAAACCAGCGCGCGGAGGCAAGAGCCTCCACGCGGGTGGGGCAAGATTCTATAGCAGGCGCACCGCCCGGTGTCAAGAACGAGCCGCTATGGGCTGTGCCCTACACCTCCTGCACCTGGTACTTGGTCAGCTGCCAGGAGTCCTCCGCCCCCAGCGTGATCTCCCCCCCGTACTGCTGTTGCAGGGCCTCAATGACCTCCGCCTCTTCGGCCTTGAGCCAGGCGGTCACATCGGGGTGGGCGCGGATCCGGACCTGGGGCGGCTTGCGCCGGTACAGTTGCCACTCCACCTCCCGCAGGATCTGGTTGGCGATGGAGGGGAGGGCCCGGATCGCCCCGGTGCCCGCGCAGGTCGGGCAGGCCTGGCTGATGGAGCGGATGAGGCCCTGCTTGACCCGCTTGCGGGTCATCTCCACCAACCCCAGGTCGGACAGGAGGGAGACATTGGTGGGAGAACGGTCCGGCTTCAGGGCGTCCTTGAGCTCGATCACCACCTTGTCCCGGTGCTCCTGGCGCGCCATGTCAATGAAGTCAATGATAATGATTCCCCCGAGGTCCCGCAGCCGGACCTGGCAGGCGATCTCCCGGGCGGCCTCCAAGTTCGTCCGGAAGACCGTCTCCTCGAAGTCGTGCTTCCCCACGTACTTGCCGGTGTTCACGTCAATGGAGACCAGCGCCTCGGTCTCCTCGATGACGATGTAGCCGCCCGACTTGAGCCACACCTTCGGCCGCAGGGCCTTCTCGATCTCCTTCTCGATGCCGAACGACCTGAAGATGGGCTCGTCCTCGGTGTACAGGTACAGGAGGGAACGGAGGTCCGGGAACAGGGACTCGGTGAACTCGAGGCACCGCTCGTACTCGGGGGGAGAGTCCACCACCAGCCGGGTCACATCCCGGGTGAAGAGGTCCCGGAAGAGGCGAAAGACCAGGTCCAGGTCCTTCTGGGCCAGGGCGGGTGCCTTCAGGCCCTCCGCCTTCTGCCGGATCGTCTGCCAGAGGGAGCGGAGGAACTCCAGGTCCGCCTGCAGTTCGGTCCGGCTCTTCCCCACCCCCGCCGTCCGGACGATGACTCCCTCGTTCCGTTGATTGACCTCCTCCACGATGTGCTTGAGCCGCTGGCGCTCCCCCTCGTTCTCGATCTTCCGCGAGACGCCGATGT
>CAZRDA010000375.1:0-1981 GCA_964598715.1 uncultured bacterium
ATCGGGTTCTTCCAGGTGCTGGTCTTCCTCTTTGCCCTCAGCCGGGTGATCAACTCCATGGACAACATCTGGAATGTCCTCGGGTACTGCGGCGGCTTTGCGATCGGCACGATCGTGGGGGCGACGATCGAGGAGGGCCTGGCCATCGGCTACTCGTTGATCCGGGTGGTCTCGAGCCACCAGGCTGCCGCCATCGCGCAGGGGCTCCGGGCTCAGGGGTTCGGGGCGACCAAGGTGGCGGGGGAGGGGCAGGAGGGGGAGGTGGGAATCGTGCTAACGGTGGTGCGGCGGCGGGATGTCCGGGCCGCATTACGCTTGATCGAGACCATGGACCCAAACGCCTTCGTCGGCGTCGAGGACGAGCGGACGGTGTACCGCGGCCAATTCATCCGGCAGACGCGGGGATAGGGGGGAGGGCGTGCCGGAGGGACGAGGCGGGCGCGTGGGCCCGGGGGTCGGGGCAGACGCTGCCGTTGTCCGGCAGCCCGTCGAGGTCAGGGCGGACACGGCAGCGATCCGGAAGGCCGTCCTGCACCTGGCCCTGCCCATCGCCGCCAGCAACCTGCTCCAGCGGGGCGTCGGGATCGTGGATACCCTGATGGTGGGGCGCCTCGGCGCGGCGGAACTGGCGGCGGTCGGACTCGCCCAACTCCTGATTTTTTTCCAGATGGCCCTGGTCTTCGGCCTGGGGGTCGGGCTCACCGTCATGGTGGCCTACCACACGGGCGCCGGCGATGCTGCTCGGCGGGCCCAGACGGTCCGGACCGGCCTCGCCCTGGGCCTCGGCCTCGCCGCCGCGCTCAGCCTCCTCGGCCTCTGGGGCTCCCGCTGGGCCGCCACCCTCCTGGGGGCCTCTGATCGCGTCCTGGAGTTAGCAGTCTCCTACCTGTTCGTCTCCTGGCTCCTCTTCGCCTTCCTGGTTTTTCTCCACCTCCTCTCGGCCATCTTCCAGGGGGCGGGGGACACCGTCACCCCTCTCAAGGTGGTCGCAGTCGTCAACCTCGTGCACGTGACCGTGGCCGTTCCCCTCGTCTTTGGGTTCCTGGGGGCGCCTGCGCTGGGAGTGGTGGGGGCGGCCGTGGCGTCAGGGGTCTCGGAGGCGGTGGGGGTCGTCTGGCTCCTGGTCTCGGCCCGGCGCCGCGGCCTCCTCCTGCCCGGGGCGTGGACCAACCGGGAGGAGGTGCTGCGGATGGGCCGGGTGGGCTGGCCGGCCATCGGCGAGCGGCTGGTGACCAACGGGATGCAACTCGCCTTTGCCCGGGTCGTGATCGGGTTCGGGGTCGCGGTCTACGCCGCCCACCAGGTGGGGCTGACGATCGAGTCCCTCTCGTTCCTGCCGGGTGTCGCCTTCGCCCAGGCGGCCACCGCCCTCGTCGGGCAGCGGCTCGGGGCCGGCGACCCGGACGGCGCCCGCCGGACCGCCGGTCAGGCGCTCCTCGTTGCCCTCGGGCTCATGACCGCGTTCGGGATCACTTTTCTCCTGGCGCCGGCCCTCTGGGTCCGCCTCTTCACCCCGGAGGCGGAAGTCATCGCCTGGGGCGAGCCCCTCCTTCGGATCATGGGGATTCTTCAGATACCGCTGGCCATCGCCCTGGCGCTCGCCGGGAGTCTGCGCGGCGCGGGAGAGACGCGGAGCGTGCTTCTCGCTGCGATCGTGGGGGGCTGGGTCGTGCGGATCCCGCTGGCGGTCGGCCTCGGGGTCTGGGCCGACTACGGGGTGCTGTTGGTCTGGGTGACGATGGTCCTGGACTGGGCCGTCCGCGCCCTCCTCATGGGCTGGCGCCTCACCCACCTCGACTGGCCCCGCCTCCGCCTCTAAGCAACCTGCCCTGCTCTACCAGGTCTTGCGTACTAATACAAACGACAGAATCACGGTGACAATGTCCGGGTCCTGTCGCCGGCGCCGCCCCGGCCCCCGGCCCCCGGGGGGAACCCTCCCGTGGTTCCCCCCATCGGCCCAGGGCCGCTGGGACCCCCCTCC
>CAZRDA010000376.1:0-1977 GCA_964598715.1 uncultured bacterium
CCAGCGGGGTGGGCCAGTCCGGCTGGCCGACGCCCACGGGATAGGAGGCGATCAACACCCCTTTGGCAAAGTGGTAGAGGATCCGCTCAGGGAGGTTGATGACCAGACCGTCCTGAAGCACGGCCGGGACGATGCGCTGAACGGGGAGGCGGAGCACCTGGCCCGGCGCAATCCGCGTCGGGTCGGCGAGCCCGTTCAGATCGGCGATCCGACGCCAGGGGATGCCCAGACGGAGCGCGATGTCCGCGAGGCTATCGCCCGGCTGGACCTGGTGGGTGCGATCCTCCTCGACCAGGGTGAAGGCAGCGGGTGGCGCGCCGAGCGCAGCCGGTGGGACAAGCAGGGCCGGGGCGACCGCAAGGAGCACGGCCGCCAGGGCGCTTTGCGGGCCTGACCGCTCCCTACTCTCTGGGCGTCGCAGGCCTAGCGCCCCCCTCTCCCGGCGCCTGGACCCTCCCCCGCGCCCCGGTCCTCCCCACTCCGAGTCCTCCCGAGACCCCCGGGGCTCTCGTGCAAGTTACCCTCCTCTTTCCCCGATCTCGCCTCATCCGGGGCGGCCGGGTCCTTGCCAACGGCGCCCGTGGCAGCAGCCACCTCGCGCAGCGCACTGGCGACCACCCCAACACGCCGGACGTGGCTCACGATCTGGCCCAGGTGCGGCTGGGCGACGAGCCCCTCATTGCCCAGAGCGTGAATGACCTGTCCCCAGCCGAGGCCGGAGCGCTTGATGGCGACGATCTGCTGAAACGTCCTGGCCCCTCCCGTCGAATCGGCGATGGCATGCGCGATGGCGATCTCCCCGAACCCCAGGCCGGTGGTCGCGCGCTGATTCAGGATGCTCTCCGGGCTGATGCCGATGAGGGCGGCCAGCGCTCCGACAACCCGGGGCTTCCCCCCCGGCTCACGGGCCTCCCAATTGACGGCGGCAGCCGCCGCCTGCAACTCCCGCGCGACCGGCTCCCCCCCGCCGGTCAGCCCGGCAGCCACCGCCAGAAGCGCCACCCCGACGACCATCTGGTTCGGACGAAAGAGTTTCAGGATACCACCTCGATCCCTCACGGGGTATCTCGAGGATCCCGGGGAGGCCATAGCGTACCAGCACGGTCCGTGCTTTGTCTAGGGTCCCAGGGGTCGGAAGGGTGTTGACACTGGATGGGGGGCGTGAAGGAGGGTCTTCCGGTACCATGCGAAGGGGTGCCGCCAGCGCTTCCCGATGCTCTCCCAGGGGCCGAGCGTCGCGACCATCGTAGTCGCCGTAGCCGCGATCACAGCGGACTGGAGCGCGGCGCAAGCCCCCAGGCTCTCTTTCCCAACCGACGAGGACAGCTCGATGAGTTCTCCCAGGACACGCCGGTTCATCTGGGCGAAGGCCCAGACGGCGTCGAGGGTGTTGGCGTGCATCTGGGAGAAGGCTTCCGGGAATGTCAGTTCCTGGGCTGGGGGCCGAGAGTTGCCCGCGGCTGTCGCGCGCCGGGTAAAAAGAATGTTTGCAACCCCCTGTTCGATTTTGCGCTGCTGAATGTCCGTCAAGCGGGAAAGCATGGCGAGCATGCGGTGGTTGTCGGCCAGCACGTAGGCGCGGAACCGACGGATGCCTTTCGCCTCCCCGGCGCGCAGGATCTCGTTCAGGAGGGTGGTGCCCAGGCTCTTGCCCTGCCAGTAATCCTGAACGACGATGGCTACCTCGGCGGTGTCCTCCTCGTCCGAGGGCTCATACCGTGCCACACCGATCAACTCCGACCTCCACTCCAGATCGCGTTCCGCCACCAGCGCCATCCGCCGACGATAATCCACGTTGGCGAAATGGTAGGCCCAATCCGGGGGCAGCTGTTTCATGATGGTAAAGAACCGTTGGTATGCGGTGTGTCGGCTCAACCGACCATAGAGGGTGACCAGTCGGGTCTCGTCTTCGGGGAGAACCGGGCGGATCCGGACGCGGGCGCCGTCCTTGAGGGAGATCTCTTGTTCGAATTCCCT
>CAZRDA010000377.1:0-1974 GCA_964598715.1 uncultured bacterium
TCATCTTGGGCATCTCGACGTCCAGCAGGACCAGGTGGGGCCGGTCCTCCTTGACCCGCCGTATGGCCTCCTGGCCATTCGTCGCGGTGATGACCTCGTAGCCCTTGGCGGAAAGAAACTCCACCAGGAGCTCCATCGCCGCGGGCTCGTCATCCACGACCAGGATTTTTGCCATTCCCCCCCTCCCCTCAGCCCTGGATGGGCAGGACCACCGTGAAGGTGCTGCCGCGGCCCTCGCCTGCCGACTCGGCCCGGATCCGCCCCCCGTGCATCTCGACGAGCCGCTTGGTCAGGGCCAGGCCAAGGCCGGTCCCCTCGTGGCGCTTGCTCGCCGCAGCTTCAAGCTGGACGAACTCCTGGAAGAGGCGGGGCAGGTCCTCCGCCCGGATCCCAATCCCGGTGTCGGTGACGCGGAGCTCCAGGCAGCCGGCGGCCTCCGGCACCCGGCGGGCACCCAGGGTGATCCGGCCCTGCTCCGGGGTGAACTTGATCGCGTTACTGAGCAGATTGAAGCAGATCTGCTTGAAGCGGACGGGATCCGCCGGGAGGGGCGGCAGCTCGGGCGCGATCTCGGCCTCGATGGTCTGGGCCTTCGCATTTGCGAGCCCCCGGGCGATCACCAGGATGTCCTCCAGGGTCGCCGCGACATCCAGGGGCTCGGGCTGCAGGACGAACTTCCCCGCCTCCACCTTGGCGAGATCCAGAATGTCGTTGATGAGCTGCAGGAGGTGCTTGCCCGATTGGTGGATGTGCCCGAGGTACCGGCCCTGCTTCGCGTTCGTGGGGCCCACGCTCTGCCCGTTGAGGAGCTCGGAAAAGCCGATGATCGCATTGAGGGGGGTGCGCAGCTCGTGGGACATGTTGGCCAGGAACTCGGACTTGTGGCGGGAGGCTTCCTCCAGCTGGGTGTTGGCCACCTGCAGCTCCTTGGTCCGCTCCTCAACCTTCCGCTCCAGATCCGCCGCCTGGCGCTCTACCTGCTCGTGCAGGCGGGCCTGCCGAATAGCCACCGCCAGTTGATCGGCCACCTCGCGCGCGATGTCCACGGGCTCGGGACCAAAGGCACCGGGGCTGTCCGCTCCCAGGTTGAGGGACCCGATCAGCCCCCCCTGGGAGACCAACGGCACGTTGATGTACGAGCGCACTCCCTCGGCCCGGAGGGCTTGAACCAGTTTTGCTGGCTGGGAGAGAGTCAGGATGTCTTCCACCACGTGAATCTGGCCCTGCCGGAGTTCTTCGGTGATCCCGAACGATTCCAACGGGAAACCCGCTCCTCCCCCTAGTCTGGTTTTCCCGTTGACCTGCTCCGCGAGTACCGTGCCCTCACCGGTTTCGAAGTCGAACACCACGACGCTGGCTCGCAGGCAGGGCACCAGTTGCCGAAACTTGGCCAGCGCCACCTGTGCGATCTCAAGGGAGGACCTGGCAGCCAGAATTGCCCGGTCAATCTCGTGCAGATTTTTCAGGCGGTCGGCATGCCGGCCCAACGCTTCCTGGGCGCGCTCGACCTCGGCCTGCCGGGCCTGCAGGGCCTCGGCCATTTCGTCAAAGCTGCGGGCGAGGTGGCTGAGTTCCCCCGGCCCGAAGGGCAGCCCGGTGCGGGCGCTCATCTCGCCAGCGGCCAGCCGCTTCGTGGCGCTCACCAGGGCATTCACCGGGCGCAGGATGAACTGATCGCCCCCGAACCACGCTGCTGCGACCGCCAGCAAGGTGACAATGCCGAGCAGTGCCAAATTGCGCCTAAAGGTCCGGTCAACCTCAGCAAACACAGTTTCCGTGGGGATGCCGATGCTTATGGCCACGTGGCCGGACTCCAGCGCACCCCGCACCCGAGTGAACCCATAAAGGCGCGGGACGCCGTCCAAGCCGAGGGCCTCAGCCGTGCCCTCGCCTTGAGCCAGAATGATCTTGACGATGGACGCCTCCGAGGCGGGCTGCCCGACCCATTTCTCCGGGTCGGGGTAGCGGGCTAAG
>CAZRDA010000378.1:0-1970 GCA_964598715.1 uncultured bacterium
AACCCAGGTTACGCACGAGTGCGGCCCCTCGGGCGATTTTAGGGACTGGCGCTGCCGTAAGTCCTGATGAGTACAGGGCGACCCGCATGAAACCTCGATGTAGTGCAGACCTTCCCTCTTGCATTGGAGGTGGAGGAGGTGGCATGGTAGGCAGGGGGGCACCTGCACGATGTTTCTGCGAGTCCATCACCGGATCAAGGACGGCAAGGACCATACCTACTGGTCGTTGGTGGAGACCTGCCGCACATCGGCGGGGCCACGCCAGCGGACGATCTGCTATCTGGGAGAGCTCAATGCGTCGGCCGAAGCCCGCTGGCGCAAGACGGTGCGGGTGTTCAATGCGCAAGGCGACGAACAGCAGCTCGCGTTGTTTCCCGCCGGGGCCGCGGACCTGCCCGACGCGGACAACATCGTCCAGATCCGCCTGGACCGCGTCCGCTGGACCCGGGCGCGAGACGTCGGGGATGTCTGCCTCGGCGGGACGCTGTGGCAGCGGCTCGGGCTCAAGGCGTTCTGGGAGCACGCCGTGGACGCCGTCCCGGCCGATGTGCCGTGGTCGCGGATCGCCGCGCTCCTGGCCATCAACCGGCTCTGTGCGCCCGGCAGCGAGCTGGCGATCGAGGAGCGCTGGTATGGTGCGACGGCCCTGGATGATCTGGTCGGGGTGGACGAGGCACGGGTCAACACCGACCGGCTCTACCGGTGCCTGGACCAGCTCCTGCCCCACAAGGCCGCGCTGGAGCGGCACCTGGCCGCCCGCTACGGCGAGCTGTTCGGCGCCCGGTACGAGGTCCTGCTCTACGACCTGACGAGCACGTATGTGGAGGGTGCGGCCGCGGGGAACCCCCGGATGCGCCGCGGGTACTCGCGGGACCACCGGCCGGACTGTAAGCAGATCGTCCTGGCCCTCGTCGTGAGTCTGGAAGGCTTCCCCCTCGCCTACGAGCTCTTCGATGGGAATCGCACCGATGTCACCACCCTGGACGAGATCCTGGACGTCGTCGAAGCCAAGTATGGCCGGGCGCAGCGGGTGTGGGTCTTTGACCGAGGCATCGTGAGCGAGCGGAATCTGGACGCCCTTCGGGAGCGGCAGGCCCACTACTTGGTGGGGACCCCGCGGGGGCAGTTGAAGGGCGTGGAGCGTGACCTGTTGGCCGCCGACTGGCAGCAGGTGCGTGACGATGTCGACGTCAAGCTGGTGGCCGGGCCCGGCGGGGACGAGACCCTGGTGCTCTGCCGGAGTGCGGCGCGCCGGGAGAAGGAACGGGCCATGCGAGAGAAAGCCAGCCAGCGGTTGGAAGGGGCCCTGGCGCGGTTGGCCGACCAGGTCGCGGCCGGGAAGCTGGCCCAGGAGGGGACCATCCAGCGGCGGATCGGCCGGCTCCTGGAGCGCTACCCCAGCGTGGCGGGCCTGTACGAGATCGAGCTGACGGGCACGGGGGCGGCGCGCTGCGTGCGCTGGCAGGAGCGGGCAGAGCGTCGAGCCTGGTGTGAAGCGCGCGAAGGGGCTTACCTCTTGCGCACGAACCTGACCGAGGCGGACCCGGCTCGCTTGTGGGAGCAGTACGTGCAGCTCACGGAAGCGGAGGCGGCCTTCCGCGCCCTCAAGAGCGAGTTGGCGATCCGCCCGATCTGGCACCAGAAAGACTCCCGGGTGCAAGCCCACATCCTGGTGGCCTTCCTCGGCTACGCCCTCTGGGTCACCTTGAAACACACCCTGAAGCGCGCGGGGTCCACCCTCTCTCCGCAGAAAGCCCTGCACCGACTCCGAGGGATCAAGAGTGGCGATATCCTGCTGGAGACCACAGACGGCCGCACGCTCCGGCTGCGCCGCGTCAGTCGTCCCGATCTCCAGCAACAGGTCCTCCTCGATCAGCTCCACCTGACCCTCCCCGAGCGCCTCAATGTTGACGCTGAATGTAGTGCAGACTTCGCAACCGCTCCCCTGGAAAATCAATCACTTGGAGGAT
>CAZRDA010000379.1:0-1963 GCA_964598715.1 uncultured bacterium
TCCAGGCGGCGCAGCGCCACGGGGATCGCAAGGTCGCCATGCGGGAGAAGGAGTATGGGATCTGGCGGCCCATCACCTGGCGCCAGTACCTGGAACACGTGCGGGACCTGACCCTGGGGCTCATCGCCCTGGGGCTCGAGCGGGGGGACAAGGTCGCCCTGATGGGGGCCAACCGGCCCGAGGGGCTTTGGGCGGAGATGGCGAGCCTGTGCGCGGGCGGGGTCGCCGTCTGGCTCTTCCAGGACTGTCTGCTGGATGAGGTGCAGTACATCGTGGACCACGCGGACGTCCGCTTCCTGGTTGCGGAGGGCCAGGAGGAGGTGGATAAGGGTCTCGCCATCAAGGAGCGCTGCCCGAAACTCACGCGGATCATCTGGGATGATCCGAGGGGGATGCGGCGCTACCGAGACCCCTGCCTGATCAGCCTCCAGGAGGTCGAGCGACTCGGACGCGAGTTTGGGGCGGCTGAGCCGCGCCGCTTCGAGGAGGCGGTCGGGACCGGCCACGGGGACGAGGTCTGCCTCCTCTTCTACACCTCGGGAACCACCGGGCTGCCGAAGGGAGCCCTTCTCACCCATCACAACATGCTGACGATGGGGCGGAACATGCTCCGGGTGGACCCCTGCTCCGCGGAGGACGACTTCGTCTCCTTCCTCCCCTTCGCCTGGATCGGGGAGCAGATGATGTCCATCTCCTGCGGCCTGTGGGCCGGCTTCACGATCAATTTCCCGGAGGGGCCGGAGACCGTCCTGCACGACTTCCGGGAGATCGGCCCGCAGGTGATGTTCTCCTCGGCCCGTCTCTATGAGCAGATGCTCCGGTCCGTGCAGGTGAAGCACCTGGATGCCTCCCGGCTGAAGCGGCGAGCGTTCCAGGCGGCGATGGCCATCGGGGGCCGCCTGGCCGACCTGAAGTTCGCGCGCCGCCGGCCCCCGGCCTGGCTCCGGGCGCTTGGGCTCCTGGCGGACTGGGCGGTGCACCGGAAACTTCGGGATCACCTCGGGCTCTCCCGGATTCGGAACGCATACACGGGGGGCTCCGCCATGGGCCCGGAGCAATTCCGGTTCTTCCACGCGATGAACGTGAACCTGAAGCAGATCTACGGGCAGACGGAGATCGCCGGGATCTCGGTCCTGCACCGGAGCGACGACATCAAGCCGGACACGGTCGGCAAGCCGATTCCAGACACCGAGATCCGAGTCTCGGAAACAGGGGAGATCCTCTCCCGGAGTCCGAGCGTCTTCCTCGGGTACCATAAAGACTCTCAGGCGACGGCTGCCACGCTGCGGGACGGCTGGCTCCATTCGGGGGACACGGGGTTCCTCGACCGGGACGGCCACCTCGTTTTCTTCGACCGGACCAAGGATATTATCACCCTGAGCGACGGCACCCCGTTCGCGCCCCTCTACCTGGAGAGCCGCCTCAAGTTCAGCCCGTACGTGAAGGACGCCTGGGCCATCGGCCACGAGCGGCCCTTTGTGGCGGCCGTTGTCTGCATTGATTATGGCGTCGTGGGGAATTGGGCGGAGGATCGCGGCATCCCGTACAGTAGTTATGCAGAACTCTCCCAGGATCCGCGGGTCTACGCGCTCGTGGAAGAGACGGTCCGAGCGGCGAACCGGGGCTTGCCCGCCGCCGCGCGGATCCAGAAGTTTGTGAACCTGTACAAAGAGTTTGATGCCGACGATGAGGAGTTAACCCGGACCCGGAAACTCCGGCGGACCTTCGTGGAGGACCGGTACAAGGAGATCGTGGACGCGCTCTACCTCAACGTGGAGACGGTCGGGATTGATTCCACCATTACCTACGAGGACGGGCGCGTCTCTCAGATCCGCGCGACCTTGCGGATTGCCATGGTCACCCGAGAGAGCTAGAAAGCATGGATCTGTTCCTGCAACTCCTCATCACCGGCATCCTGGTCGGGAGCATCTACGCGCTGGTCGCCCTCGGATGGACCCTGATC
>CAZRDA010000380.1:0-1952 GCA_964598715.1 uncultured bacterium
CCCCCAGCCCTTGCAAGCCAGGTGCGTCCCGCGGGGCGCCGGCCCCACCTGCCGCGCGCTGACCCGCTCCAGGATTCCTTCGCGCGTCATGCTCCCCGCCACCGTCGTCATGCGCAATTCCCCGGGGCCATGCGCCTCGTTTCTTTTGTCACCGCGCCCGCTCCTCGCGTCAGTAGAGCGGGCCGACTGCCTCTTCGACCGCTGCTCGCAGACGGCCCGTCTGGATCAGTTCCTCGGCAGCCGCGAGTTCGGGCCCGGGCGGCCGGTCCTCCTCGAGCATCGGGACCCGCTCCCGGAGCAGCGCGTGGGCTCTCCCCGTCCCCGCGGCTGGCTCCAACGGACGGCGCAAATCCAGCCCCTGCGCCGCGCAGAGCAGTTCAATCGCCAGGATGCGCCGCGTGTTCGCCACCACGGTGGCCGCCTTGCGGGCGGCAAGGGCACTCATGCTGACGTGGTCTTCCTTGCCCCCGGAGGTCGGGATGGAGTCCACGGAGGCTGGCGAGGCCAGGAGTTTGTTCTCCGAGGCAAGGGCGGCCGCCGTCACCTGGCCCAGCATGTAGCCCGAGTTCAGCCCCGGCTCCGGGGTCAGGAAGGGAGACAGGCCGCTCAGGAGCGGGTTCACCAGGTGATCCACCCGCCGCTCCGCGATGGCGCCGAGTTCGGCCATGCCCATGGCGAGCAGGTCGAGCGCGAGCCCCACCGGCTGGCCGTGGAAGTTGCCCCCGGCCAGCACCTCGCCCGTCTCGGGGAAGACGAGGGGGTTGTCGGTGGCGGCGTTCAGTTCGGTGGTCAGGACCTGCCGGACGTAGGCGAGGGCGTCCCGGGTGGCCCCGTGGACCTGGGGGATGCACCGGATGCTGTAGTTGTCCTGGATCTTCGGGCAATCCCGGTGCGACTCCACGATGGGGCTCTCCTCCAGGAGGCGGCGGAGGTTGGCGGCGGAGCGGGCCTGGCCAGGGAAGGGACGGAGCGCCTGGATGCGCTCGTCGAAGGCGCGGACGCTGCAGAGGAGAGCCTCCACGCTCATGGCCCCGGTGATGTCGGCCGCGGTCGCGAGTGCCTCGGCGTCCCGAAGGGCCAAGGCGCCGACGGCGGCGCTCACACAGGTCCCGTTCACCAGGGCCAGCCCCTCCTTCGCCTGGAGCGTGAGGGGGGCAAGGCCGACCTGCGCGAGCGCGGCCTTCCCCGTGGCCCGGTGGCCCTCGACCACCGCCTCCCCCTCCCCGATGAGGACCAGGGCGAGGTGGGCCAGCGGCGCCAGATCGCCGCTTGCCCCCACGGAGCCCTGCTCCGGGACCACCGGGTGGACACCGCGGTTCAGGCATTCCAGCAGGAGATCCACCACCTCGGGCCTGACGCCGGAGTGCCCCTTCGCCAGGACGTTGGCCCGGAGGAGCAGGCTCGCCCGGACCGCGTCCTCTGCGAGCGGGGCGCCGACTCCGAAGGCGTGGCTGCGGAGGAGGTTCCGCTGGAGCGCCTCCGCCTGGTCTGGAGGAATCCGGACATCGCTCAGTTTGCCGAAGCCGGTGGTGACACCATAGACGGGCCGCTCCGCCGTGAGGAGGCGGTCCACGATGGCGCGCGCCGCCCGGACCCGCTCCCGGGCCGCAGGGGCGAGGAGGACGTGCTCCCCCCGCCGCGCCACCGCCTCCACCTGCTCCAGGCTGAGGCTATTGCCATCCAGGAGGATCGTCACGCCGCGGCCTCTCCGCGCTCCGCTTCCTTGGTCCTTCTTCGCTCCATCATGCTTCTGCGAGCCTCACGCAGCCGTTAGGCGGCCACCTCCGAGATGGCCTCCTCCAGGAGGTCCAGGCCCCGGCGGAGGACGGCCTCCCCGATGACCAGGGGCATCAGCGTCCGGATCACGTTGTTGTGCGTCCCGGCGCCAATGGTGAGCAGCCCCTTCTCGTAGCACTTCTTCACCACCAGTTTTGTCTCGGCCTTGGCCGGGG
>CAZRDA010000381.1:0-1948 GCA_964598715.1 uncultured bacterium
CCGGGGAGCACGGGGTCGGCCGGGAGAAGCGGGACTACATGCCCCTCATGTACACCGAGGCCGACCTGGAGGCCATGCTGAAGGTGAAGCGGGCCTTCAACCCCGACGGCCTCATGAACCCCGGGAAGATCTTCCCCACCTCCAAGACCTGCGTCGAGGCCGGGGCCGCGGGCAGGGACGGGATCCGCTACCGGCCCCACCGTCTCGAGCTGATGGGCCTGGCCCAGCGGTTCTAGCGACCCGCAGGCGTCCGGGAGGCTGCCATGGTGGATTCTGCGGTCCTGGCGAAGCGCGCCCGGGACGTCGTGGGAGCCGAGCACGTGAGGACGGGCCCCGCGGCGGCCCCCTTCGCGGTGGATGGCGTCACGCCCGGCGTCGTGGCATCCCCCGGCAGCGAAGAGGAGGCGAGCCGGCTGCTCGCCGCCGCCTACGAGCTGGAGGCGGCGGTCGCCCCGTGGGGTGGCGGGACGAAGATGGGGCTCGGGGCCCCGCCTCGCCGTCTGGACCTGGTCCTCTCCCTGGCCCGGCTGAACCGGGTGGTGGACTACGAGCCGGCCGACCTGACCGCGACGTTCCAGGCCGGGATGTCCCTCGCCAGCGTCCAGGCCCACCTGGGGGAGAAGGGGCAGTTCGTCGCCCTGGACTCTCCCTTCGGCGCACGGGCCACCATCGGGGGGATCCTGGCTGCCAACGCCAGCGGCCCCCGCCGCCTCCCCTACGGCAGCGCCCGGGATCTGGTGATCGCGGTCCGCATCGTCCACGCCGATGGGACGGTGACGAAGGGCGGGGCCAAGGTCGTGAAGAACGCCACCGGGTACGACATGAACAAGCTCTACATCGGGTCCCTGGGCACCCTGGGGATCCTGACGGAGGCGACCTTTCGCCTCTACCCGCTCCCGGCCGTGGAGGAGACGCACCTGAGCGCTTTCCCGACCCTCGAGGCCGCAGGGGCTGCGGTGGCCGAGATTCTGGGCTCCCCCCTGGTTCCCCACGCCGTGGAGCTCCTGAGCGCCGGGGCCGCCCCGGCGGCGGCCCGGGCGGCGGGCATCTCGTGGGCAGCGGGCCAGGTGGGACTGGCGGTCCTGATGGGGAGCGTGCCGGAGGCGGTCCGGGCGCAGCTCCAGGACGTGGCCAGGTTCTGCCGGGGCGCGGGGAGCACCGCCGACCACCTGGTGACCGGCGCGGCCCACACCGCTTGCTGGGACGCGATCCGGGAATTCCCGGGTCCCGGCGCCCCCCGGTCGCTGGTCCTGAAGGGGAGCGTGCCCCTGACCCGGGTCCCGGAGCTGATGAGCCGGGGCGAGGGGCTGGCGGGGCAGCGACACCTGCCCTGCCAGGCGGTGGCCGAGGCGGGCTCGGGGATCGTCCGGTTTTACGTGGACGCCGCCTCCGCGCCCCCGGAGCGCGCTGCCGACTATGTGGAGACGGTCCGGGGCGTGGCCGCCGAGCTCGGGGGACACCTGGTGGTGCTGGAGGCGCCACTCCCGGTGAAGCGGCGGGTGGACGTGTGGGGGCCGGTGGGGAAGGCCCTGCGCGTCATGCAAGGGCTCAAGGCGCAATTCGACCCGAAGGGGATCCTGAACCCGGGTCGCTTCGTGGGGGGAATCTAACATGGCACCCACCACGGCCGTGTCGACCGGGCGGAAATCGGCCTTTGACCTGCACGACCCGCCCGAGGTCGAGAAATACCTGGACTGTATCCACTGCGGCGTCTGCCTCCCCACCTGCCCGACCTACCTGGTGCTGGGGAATGAGATGGACACGCCCCGGGGGAGGATCTACCTCATCCGGGCCGCCTCGGAGGGGCAGAGCGGCATCACGCCAAACTTCGTGAAGCACATGTACACCTGCCTCCTCTGTCGCGCCTGCGAGACCGCCTGTCCCTCCTCCGTCCAGTTCGGCTCCCTGATGGAGGCGGCCCGGGGGCAGATCGAGCGCCACTACGAGC
>CAZRDA010000382.1:0-1937 GCA_964598715.1 uncultured bacterium
GAGGTAAGGCTGACGAGGCCGGCCACCTCCCACTCCGTGTATGCGAGGGTCCACCGCTCGGCGGTACTACTGGCAGTAAGATATAAGGCGAAGTTCGTTGGCCCGGCACGAGTTTCCGATTGACAGCCCCGGGGCTCGCCGCTATAGTGGGGCGGTTTTTTCCGGAGAAAAGACTTCCGATGCGAACCTATGTGGCGAGGCCGGGCGAGATCCCCCGTACCTGGCGCCTGGTGGATGCGGACGGGAAGGTCCTGGGGCGGCTCGCCAGTGAGGTGGCCATGCTCCTCCGGGGCAAGCGCAAGCCCGCCTTCACGCCCCACGAGGACGTGGGTGACTTCGTGATCGTCATCAACGCGGCCAAGGTCCGGCTGACGGGTAACAAACTCCGGGACAAGGTGTACTACCGCTACTCCGGGTATCCCGGTGGGCTGAAGGCGGTGACGGCGGGCAAGCTCTTGCAGGAACACCCGACGCGCCTCGTGGAGCACGCGGTGCGGGGGATGCTCCCCAAGACCAAGATGGGGGATCGCGTCTTCCGGAAACTCAAGGTGTACGGCGGGGCGGCGCATCCCCACCAGGCCCAGCAGCCGGTCGCCGTCACCCTCGGCTAGCGGGAGGTAGGATGGAGCAGGCGGCCAGTTACTACGCGACGGGGCGGCGGAAGTCCTCCGTGGCGCGCGTGTGGCTCAGGCCCGGGGAGGGGAAGGTCCAGGTCAACCACCGGCCCGCGGAGGAGTACTTCGGGCGCCCGACCCTCCGGATGGTCATCGCCCAGCCCTTCAAGGTGGTGGGGGCGGAGGCGAAGTTCGACGTGGTGGCCACGGTGAGCGGGGGCGGGCCGAGCGGGCAGGCCGGGGCGCTCCGGCTCGGGATCTCCCGGGCCCTCCTGCGGGCGGGGGAGGAGTTCCGGGCCACCCTCAAGAAGGCGGGCTTCCTGACTCGGGACCCGCGGGTCAAGGAGCGGAGGAAGTACGGCCAGAAGGGGGCGCGCGCCCGGTTCCAGTTCTCCAAGCGCTAGGGTCGGTCGGGCATCCGCCAGGGAGGGTCACCGCGGGTGCCCTTCTTTTTTTTCGGCGAGGGCCAGACCGGAGGGGGGTGGGAGATGCAGCGACGCGTGGCCATCGTGGGGGCGAGCGGCTACACCGGGGCGGAGCTCATCCGCCTGCTCACTGCGCATCCCGGTGTGACGGTCACGGCGGTCACCTCGGAGCGGGCGGCGGGACAGCCGGTGGAGGCCCTCTTCCCCAGCCTGGCCGGCCACGCCCCCCAGGTCTTGCAGCCCCTGGACCCGGGGGCGGTCGCGGCAGCGGCTGAGATCGTCTTTCTGGCCCTGCCGCACCAGACGGCGATGGCGGCGGCGGTGCCAATCCTCGAGGCCGGCCGCCGCATCGTGGACCTGTCGGCCGACTTCCGTTTCCGCGACGCCAGGGTGTACGAGGCCTGGTACCAGATACGGCACGTGGCCCCCGCCCTCTGCAGCGAGGCGGTGTACGGGCTGCCGGAATTCCATCGGGAGGCCCTGAAAACGGCCCGCCTCGCCGCCGTCCCCGGCTGCTACCCGACAGCCGCCCTCCTCGGCCTCCTCCCCCTCCTGCGGGAAGGACTCATTGACCCCGAGCAGATCGTGATCACTGCCGCCTCCGGGGTCTCGGGCGCCGGGCGGAAGGTGGAGATGGAGTACGTCTTCGGGGAAGTGAACGAGAATTTCAAGGCCTACGGGGTGGGGGAGCATCGGCACACCCCCGAGATCGAGCAGGAGTTAAGCCGGGTGGCCGGCCGGGAGGTCCGGGTCACGTTCACCCCCCATCTGGCCCCGATGACCCGGGGGGTCCTGAGCACCTGCACGGTCCGTTTGACGACCCCTGCAGAGACAGCCGACCTGCTTGCCCTGTACCGGGATACCTACAAGGGGGAGCCGTTCATCCGGATCCTGTCGG
>CAZRDA010000383.1:0-1936 GCA_964598715.1 uncultured bacterium
TGTGGCCGAGGGGGGGAACCACGGGAGGGTTCCCCACGGGGGCCGGGGGCCGGGGTGGCGCCGGCGACAGGACCCGGACCATGTCACTGTGAATCTGTCATTCGTATTAGGCGGTGCTGCGGCGGGCCATTCCGGTCGCGGCGAGGAAAGCCAGGAGAGCGAAGAGGACCGTGATGACGAGTGAGGCACCCAGCGGAGGCACGCCCCCCGCGCCCGCCGGGTCGCCGAGGTACAGCGAGTGGCGCAGGGCGGCCACGCTATAGGTCAGGGGATCCAGCCGCATCAGCCAGGCCAGCCACGGCGGGACGCCGGATGCGGGGAAAAAGGCGCCCGAGAGGAGCCACAGGGGGATCAGGATCAAATTCATGATCGCATGGAATCCCTGGGTGGAATCCATGCGCCAGGCAATCACGAGGCCCAGGCTGGTCAGACCAAAACCCATCAGGAGCATCACCCCGACCACCGAGAGCACCGAGAGCAGAGTCAGCCGGATCCCGAGGAAGGGGGCGAGGAGGAGCAGCAGCACGCCCTGCCCGAGGGCGAGCACCGTGCCGCCGAGGGCCTGGCCCAGCACAATGCTCGCCCGGGGGACGGGCGCCACGAGGACACCCTGCAGGAAGCCGCGCTGGCGGTCCTCGACCGTGGAGATGGTCGCAAAGATGGCGGTGAAGAGGACGACCAGGGCGATGGTGCCGGGATAGAAGTACTCGAGGTACCCCGTTCCCGGCGGGGCGCCGGCCGGCGTAAACGAGGCGCCCAGGCCCCCGCCGAGCAGGAGCCAGAAGAGCACCGGCTGCGCGAGTGCCCCCACCACGCGGCTCCGCTGGCGGCAGAACCGCACCACCTCCCGCCACAGGAGCGTCCCCGCCGGCAAGAGTCCGCCCCTCATGCCCGCCCCCCGGCTGCATTCCCTTCGCCCCAGAAGCGGTCGCCCGTCAGGTGGATGAAGACGTCCTCCAGGGTCGGCTTGCCGAAGGTCACCCCCTGGATCTCGCCGGGGAAAGCCTCCACGATCTCGCGCGCGAACTCATGCCCGCGGGGCCGTTCCAGGCGGAGCGCGCCCTCCACCAGGGCCGGCTCCGCCCCATAGCGATCCTGGATCTTCTTCCGCACGCCCTCCGGATCCTTCGCGCGGACGACCACCACGTCCCCCCCGATCCGCCCCCGCAGCTCCTCGGGGGTTCCCGTGGCCACCAGCCGCCCCCTGTGCAGGATCCCGACCCGGTCGCACCGCTCCGCCTCCTCGATGAAGTGCGTGGTCAGCAGGACCGTCACCCCGTCCTCCGCCCGGAGGGTGTGCAGATAGGCCATGAAGTCCCGCCGCGCCCCCGGATCAAGGCCCGCAGTGGGCTCATCCAGGAGCAACAGGTCCGGCCGGTGCAGCAGCCCCTTGGCGAGTTCGGCACGTCGCTGGAGTCCCCCGGAGAGCGTCTCCACCAGATCGGCCGCCCGGTCGGTCAGGCCCAGCCGGGCCAGCATCCCCTGCGCCCGGCCGCGCAGCGCACTCCCCCGCAAGCCGTACAGGTGCCCGTGATGCCGGAGGTTCTCGGCCACCGTCAATTTCGGGTCAAGACTCGCGCGCTGGAAGACGACCCCCAGGCCCATCCGGATCGCGTGCGACTCGCGGGGCAGATTCCTGCCCAGGATCCGCACGGCCCCCCCGGTCGGCGGCATGAGGGTCGAGAGAATCTTGAAGAGGGTCGTCTTCCCCCCGCCGTTCGGCCCGAGGAACCCGAAGATCTCCCCCCGCGAGACGCGGAAGGTGACACCCGCCAGGGCCTGGCGCGAGCCGTAGAGGTGGCGGAGGTCTTCCACCTCGACAGCAGGCGCTGCTGCCCCTGGCTCCTCCCGGCTCATGCGCCGGGCCCCATCCCGCGAGGGGGCGCATCCTCCGCGGGGTTGACAATGTAGTCGAGGCTCATCCACAGGCTCCGGG
>CAZRDA010000384.1:0-1934 GCA_964598715.1 uncultured bacterium
AGAGGGCTGGCGTGAACGGCAAGCCGACCAGGAGCGGGTTCCAGGGTGTGTGGATCCCCTTCTCGTCCGGAAGGTTGCCAGGATTAAAGGGGTTCGGCAGGCCCTGGGCGATATCTCGCAGACCTTTCGCTAGGCCCCCCCGGCTGCCCCGGACGAAGTGCAGCTGGTCATCGAAGACGAACAGGTTGCGGGGGGCGGCGGTGGCCGCGTAGGCCTCGGACTCGAACATCTCGACCGGGCTCACGTTGAAGAACCGCCCGAAGATCTCGTTCATCGCCAGGAAGGCCGCGGCCATGCCGCCCGTGCTGGCCAGGAACTTCCGCCGGCTGACCCCGAGCTTCTTGGAGGACGACTCGGCCAGCTCCTGGATCCGGGCCTCCACCTGCTTCTGCTGCTCGGTCTGGAGGATCGGCATGTACTCGCCGTTCGAGACCTGCCGGGTCGGCACCGGAGAGCGGAAGGGGCCTTCGGCCTCGTCCGCCCGGGCGCACTTGGCGATCTCCTCGTCGCTCAGTAACCCGTGGTCGTCCTCCCATTCCTTTCCTTCCTCGTTCCATCGCTCGACTGGCATCGTGTCCTCCCCTGTACCTGAATCGGGAAGATTCAGGTTGAAGCATCACTCCACCTTCCCCGTATCCAATCGGGATACGCGAGCGGTGCACATCCTGCTCCGGCCCCCCGCCACGGCCACCGCTTCGGCGGGACTCCAGGAGGGTTGCCGCTTTCCTCGACCGTCTCACCTCCCCTCGGGCCGAAGGACCCCCCACCGGGGTCTCGGTCCCCCCGACCGGACACCAGGAGGGCGGCCCCCCTCCCTCCCAGGGGAGGGGGGCGCTCCTCTCGACCGGGCGACATTGTTCCGGGTCAGTGGTCTCCTGGCTTCGCGCTAGGCCTTGGTCCGGATCCAGCCGTAGCGGGTGTTGCTCGGCTCCGGGCCCATCGCCACGTACTTCTCTTTGATCTTGGACAGGTTGTCCGCAATGAACGGCGGGGACCCGGGGAACTCCAACAGAGACTTCAAATCAGCGGTCATCCGCGACTCGTAATCCGCGGGCACGGGGTGGTAGATCCCCCGGCGCCGCTCCTTGTCCCGGTCGTCATCCTTATCGTCGTCATCGCGCCGCCGCCGCCCCTCCTCGGTGACCGGCGCGGGGATGAGCCCGTAGATCCTGGCCGAGTTGAGGCCCAGGATGTGCCGCTTCGCGTCGTGGTCCAGGTGCGGGTACTTGTACTTCTTGCGGATCTGCTCCGGGATCTCGAACCGCCACATCGCCTCGATCTGCCACTGCGGGGACCCGTACCAGACCGAGTCCGAGCCGAACACGATCCGTTTCTTCCCCAGATACTTCAGGAGTTGGCCCATGATGTGGGCCGCCACCGTGGGGAAGGTGATCACGGACGAGGCCCAGGTCGTTCCGATCTCGCCGTAGACGTTGTCGAACGGCTCCGCCAGCTGGGCAAACTCGGTCGTCCAACTGATGTCCGGGACCCCGTTCCGCTCCACCCCCGACCGGATCTCATCCAGCGCCGCCCGGTCGAAGAAGGCGGGCTTGATGCACGAGTGGTAGATGACGAAGTTCAGGTTCGGCCAGTCCGTGGCCGCTTTGGGGACGTCCTTGGGATGCCCGAACTGCGGCTCGGGCGGGCTGGTAGGCGCCAGGCCCTTGTGCACGCAGATGTTGTTCATCCCGGGCCTGTCCTTTTTGAGCCGTTCGTAGTTCTTGCTGATGACCTCGTAGGTGAGGTAGGCCACGTCCTCGTCGTCGAGGCGCCAGCGCTTCATCTCGTCATCGGGATTGGTGGTCTCCTTGGCGGCTAAACTGATGTTGTACCCCTTCCACGAGTCAGGCTGGCTCTGGTCGATCTGGAACTGGATGTACTCGAGGTTGCCCTTGCCCACGTAGAGCAGCCCGTGGGCCAGCATCCGCGTGGAC
>CAZRDA010000385.1:0-1931 GCA_964598715.1 uncultured bacterium
TGTTCTTCTTCCGGAGCTCGGCCAGCCGGCGGACCAGTTTGTGGGCCAGCATGATCGGCATGGGCATGAGTTCGGGGGTCTCGTTCGTGGCGTACCCGAACATGAGCCCCTGGTCCCCGGCCCCCTGGATGTCCACCCCGAGGGCGATGTCCGAGGACTGCTCGTGGATCGCAGTAACGACCGCGCAGGTCTCGTAATCGAAGCCGTACTTGGCCCGGGTGTAGCCAACGTCCCGGATGACCTCCCGGACGATGCTGGGGATGTCCACGTAGCACTTCGTGGTGATCTCGCCGGCCACGAAGGCGAGCCCCGTCGTCACCAGCGTCTCGCAGGCCACACGGCCGTACGGGTCCTGCGCGAAGATGGCGTCCAGGACCGCATCCGAGATTTGATCCGCGATCTTATCTGGGTGCCCCTCGGTCACCGATTCCGAGGTGAAGAGGTAGCGCTTGGATGCCATCGGCTGGATCCTCCTCCCGCCCTCCAGGTCTGCGCCCTGTTTCCTTTGGTCCGCGATTGGCGAACTCTAGCACACGCCTCCGGGCAGTCAAGCAAAAGATGCCCGTGGCGATCCTCCGCGGCCGACGCCTCTGCCCCCTCTTACTCGCCTGTGCCGTCGAAGCGTTCGAGGACCTCGCCCCAGCGCCCCTGGGCGTCCAGGATCAGGCGGATGACCTCGCGAACCGCACCCCGGCCGCCCGGAGCGGCTGTCACATAGTGGGCCGCCGCCCGGACCTCCGGGGCGGCGTCCGCCACGGCTATCGCGAGCCCGACCCGCCGCAGGAGAGGCAGATCCACCAGGTCGTCCCCGATGAAGGCGGCGGCGGCGTCCGTCAGACCGTGCCGCCGGAGGAGCCCCTCGTAGGCGGCCACCTTGTCCCGGGTCCCCTGGTGTACCTCGGCCAGGCCCAGCTCCGCCGCCCGGCGGGCCACTGCCTCCGACGTCCGCCCCGAGATGAGGGCCATCCGGAGGCCGGCCTGCTGCCCGGCCGTAATGGCGAACCCGTCATGGACGTGAAAGGTCTTCCACTCCCGGCCGTCCGGCCCGCACACGATGGTCCCGTCGGTGAGGACCCCGTCCACATCCATGACCAGGAAGCGGATGGTGCGAGCCCGCTGCCGGAGGCTGCGGGACATCCGGGGTCCGGCCGGGCCCATCGAGGAACGTGGCGATCCGTCGCCACCGCGAGGGGATTTGGCTCGGCGGCTCGCCGCCCGCCCCATGGCTTAGACCACCCCCGCCTTCAGGAGGTCGTGCAGGTGCAGCACGCCTTCCGGCCGGCCCTCCTCCCCGACAACGAGGAGGGAGGTGATGCTGTACCGCTCCATCACCTGCACGGCCCGGGCGGCCAGCTCGTCCCGCGGGATCGTCTTGGGGCGGGGGGTCATGCAGTCCGCCACCCGGCGGGTCAGGAGGTCCGGGAACTTCTGGAGAGCCCGGCGCAGGTCGCCGTCCGTCACGATGCCGCACAGAACCCCGGAGGCATCTACGACCGCCGTGATCCCCAGGCGCTTCCCGCTGATCTCCAGGATCGCCTCCCGCATCGTGGCCCCGTCCCGGACGAGCGGGAGCGCCTCCCCGGTGTGCATCAGATCCCGAACCCGCAGCAGCAGTCGTCGCCCGAGGTGCCCGCCGGGATGCAGGAGGGCGAAGTCCTCCTCCCGGAAGCCGCGCAGTTCCAGGAGGGCCACGGCGAGGGCATCCCCCATGGCCATGGCCGCTGTGGTACTGGCCGTCGGGACCGGGTTGAGCGTGCAGGCTTCCTCCTTGACGCTCACGTCCAGGGACACGTCACTCTCCCGGGCCAGCGTGGACTGGAGGTTCCCCACCAGGGAAACCAGGGGAACGTTGAAGCGCTTGATGTGGGGCAGGATGGAGACCAGTTCCTCCGTCTCGCCGCTCTTGCTGATGGCCACCACCACATCCCCCC
>CAZRDA010000386.1:0-1913 GCA_964598715.1 uncultured bacterium
TCGCACGGGAGGAGAGGTCCGTAATGGACGGTCTGCCCGCTCTCGCTCAGGGCCCGGATCGCCGTCTTCACCTGCACGAGGGTTTTGATGCCCGGCTGCACGGTGTTCTCGTGCACCCGGATCAGGCAGGTGTGCGTCACGCCCTTCTCGATGGGGTGGCGCATGTAGTAGTAGCAATCGGGTCGAATCACGCGCTTCTCCTGGCGCCGGCCGGGCCCGGAAACTGACCTCGGCATCTTACCGCAGCAGCACGGAGGGGACAAGACCGGGAAGTCGCCTCGGCGCACCGGAGAGCAAGAGCGGCGCCGCGGGCCCGGGGACCCCGCGGAGGAACGCTCGTTGAAACAGCAAATTCTATGCCAGGCGGGAGGGCACCGGAGGGGGCACGGGGACGCTCGGGAGACGGTCACGGAGGGACGTCGGGAGGGGCCGGGGGCGCCCGCTGGCCGGGTCAATGTACACGAGGACCGCCCGCCCCTCCGCCAGCAGGAAGCCGTCGGCGTGGCGCATCACCCGGTAGGCGAGGTGGAGGCTGGATCGCCCCGCGGCCGTCAGGCGAGCGGCCGCCCGCAGCTCGTCATAGAAGCCGGCGGGGGCATGGTATCGGGTCTCGACCTCCGCCAGGACCGTTTCGTCCTCCACGCGGCGGATCTCCTCCGGGCTGAGGCCGCAGGCAGCCCAGAAGGCAAACCGGGCCCGGTCGAAGTAGCGGGTATAGTTGCCGTAATAGACCCTCCCCTGGGCATCAATGTCGGCGTACTCCACCCGGAAGGTCACGGCCCCCTCCACCTCTGCCACGTTCCCTCCCCGCCCGCCCCGCCGGGCCTCAGGTCTGCGCGCCCCGCCCCTTCCGGGGCTCCCGGCCCCCCTCGATCCCCAGGGCCTGGATCTTCTTCCGGAGGGTGTTCCGGTTGATCCCCAGGATGGCCGCGGCCCGCAGTTGATTGCCGCCGCAGCGCGCGAGGACCGCTTCCAGCAGGGGCTTCTCCACCTGGGTGAGGACGTGCTCGTAGAGGCTCCCGTCCCGCGCCGTGCCCAGGGCCGCGAGGAGGCCCCGGAGGGGCTTCTCCAGCGGCTGCCCCGGCGCCCGGCCCTTCGTCCCGCCGCCGCGCAGGGCCTCCGGGAGGTGCTCGGGGAGGATGGCGGCGCCCCGGGCGAAGACGGTGGCGCGGGCGATCACGTTCTCCAGTTCCCGAACATTGCCCGGCCAGGCGTAACTGAGGAGGAGATCCATGACCTCGGGCGAGACCTCGGGCGGCTCCGGCCCGGCCTCATCGGCCGCGACCCGCAGGAAGTGCGCCACGAGGAACGGCACGTCCTCCATCCGCTCCCGGAGCGCCGGCAGGGCAATCGTGACGACGTTCAGCCGATAGAAGAGGTCCTCGCGGAACCGCCGCTCCCGGACGGCCGCCCCCAGGTCCTGGTTGGTGGCCGCCAGAATCCGGACGTCCACGGGGATAGTGTGCTCCCCCCCGACCCGCTCCGTCACCCGCTCCTGAAGGATCCGGAGGATCTTGGTCTGCAGGGCGGGAGCCATCTCCCCCACCTCGTCGAGGAAGAGGGTCCCGCCGTGCGCCTGCTCGAACTTCCCCCGGCGCGTCGTCACCGCTCCCGTGAAGGCCCCCCGCTCGTGGCCGAACAGTTCGCTCTCGAGCAGATCCTTCGGGACGGCGGCGCAGTTGACCGGGACGAAGGGTTTCCCGAGGCGCCGGCTATGCAGGTGGATCGCCCGGGCCACCAGTTCTTTGCCGGTCCCGGTCTCCCCCTGGATGAGGACCGTGACGTCGGAGGTGGCCACCGTCCCCACGAGTTTAAAGACCCGCTGCATCGCCTGGCTCACCCCGACCAGGCCCCCGAAGTCCCGGCGATCGGCCAGGGCAGCCTTCAACTGGCTGTGCTCGCTGGCCAAGGAG
>CAZRDA010000387.1:0-1901 GCA_964598715.1 uncultured bacterium
AGGGGCGCGCCGTCGCGGCGGCCCTCGACGGCATGGCCCGGCAGCCGAACGCCGCTGGCCGGATCCAGACGGCCCTCATCATCGGGTTAGCCTTCATCGAGTCCCTGGCCATCTACGTGCTGTTGATCGCGCTCATCCTGTTGTTCGCGAATCCCTTCGCGGCCGAGCTGCTGAAGGGGTAGCCCGGGGGGGAGGGGCCGGGAGGCCCCTCCCCGTTTCGCGGAGGCCGATCGTACCAACCTTCACATGCTGATCGAGTACCTGCCCATCGGCATCCTGATCCTCCTGGCGGCCGCCTTCGCCGGGGGGTCGGTTCTCCTCTCCTCTCTGGTCGGTCCGAGGCGGCCCACGCCCGAGAAGTCAGCCCCCTACGAGTGCGGCGTCACGCCGGTCGGATCGGCCCGGGACCGCTTCTCCGTCCGGTTCTACCTCGTGGCTACCCTCTTCATCGTGTTCGACGTCGAGATCGTCTTCCTCTACCCGTGGGCGGTGATCTACCGGTCGCTCGGCTGGTTCGGGTTCTGGGAGATGGCCGCCTTCCTGGGGATCCTCGCCATCGGGCTTGCCTACGTCTGGCGAAAGGGGGGCCTGGAGTGGGAGTAGGCGGGGCCGGCGAGCCCCGGGTGGTGGTCAGACTGCGGGAGCGGTTCCCGGACGCCATCCTGGCGGTGCGGCAATTCCGGGACGAGTTGACGGCGGTGGTGGCCCCGGCAGCGATCCGGGAGGTCTGCCGGTTCCTCCGGGACGACCCCGATCTCTGCTACGAGTTCCTCTCCGACCTCACCAGCGTGGACCGGCTGCGCCTGCCCGAGTCCTCCCCCCGGTTCGAAGTGGTCTACCACCTGACCTCCATGCGCCACGGCAGCCGCGTGCGGCTGAAGGCGCGCGTGGAGGACGGAGAGGCGGTGCCGAGCGTGACCGCCGTGTGGGAGGGGGCCAACTGGATGGAACGGGAGGTGACCGACCTGATGGGGATCCCCTTCCGCGACCACCCCGACCCGAGGCGCCTCCTCATGCCGGAGGACTTCGTAGGGCACCCGCTGCGAAAGGACTTCCCGGTGACCACCGAGCCCCGGTGGTGGGAGGAGGAGGGCCGGCGGTGACCGAGACCAGGACCATGACCCTGAACATGGGCCCGCAGCACCCCTCCACCCACGGGGTCCTCCGCCTGGTCCTGGAGCTGGACGGGGAGGTGGTGGTCCGCTGCGTCCCCCACATCGGCTACCTGCACACCGGCATGGAAAAGATCATGGAGGACAAGCGGTACCAGCAGGCCCTCACGGTCACCGACCGAATGGACTACCTGGCGCCCATGTCCAACAACCTGGCCTTCGTCCTCAGCGTGGAGAAACTGCTGGGGATCGAGGCCACCGAGCGAGCCCGGATCATCCGGGTCATGATGGCGGAACTCACCCGCATCAAGAGCCACCTGGTCTGGCTGGCGACGCACGCCCTGGACATCGGGGCCATGAGCGTCTTCCTCTACTGTTTCCGGGAGCGGGAGAAGATCCTGGACTTGTACGAGATGGTGAGCGGCCAGCGGATGATGTCCTCCTACATCCGGGTGGGCGGCCTCATGGCGGACCTGCCAGACGGCTTCGCGCGGAGCGTCCGGGACTTCATTGATGATTTTCCCAAGCGGGTGGACGAGTACGAAGATCTCTTGACGCACAACAGGCTCTGGCAGCAGCGGACGGTGGGCGTCGGGGTCCTGAAGCGGGAGGAGGCGATTGCGCTGGGGGTGTCGGGGCCGACGCTGCGCGCCGCGGGCGTCCCCTGGGACATCCGGAAGGTCTGGCCCTACTCCGACTACGACCGCTTCCGCTTCGACATCTCCCTGGGGCACAACGGGGATGTCTACGACCGCTACCGCTGCCGCATCTTCGAGATGCGCCAGTCCA